>JANOKE010000703.1:0-2592 GCA_031419135.1 Gemmatimonadaceae bacterium | reverse complement strand
GGTGGTGCGCGGACCTGCGTCGGTGCAATTTGGCAAGGAACCCACAATGAGTAATTGCCCGATCTGTCGCACTCCAGGCGACCGATCGTCGGCAATGAGAGTGGCTCCCGTAACTGCGCGAGCGCACTGGTACGACGGAATCATCGCGCGGTTCGCCCGGCACGTACCCGATGGCGCCGCCACGCTTCCCAACCATTCGCGACCAACAAGCCAGCCAACAGGAAGTACGCCGCGCCGATGAGCTCGAACACCGCGTAACTCACTGCGGCCATGATCACGCCAAACGTGATCTGATCGCGCGGCTTGGGTGGTGACGTTGGCGGATCGGTGACCATGAAGAACGCAAAGAACAGTGCCGCATGTAAGTCGGGTTCGCGATACAGTTCCGCCACGCGCGCCGGATCGCCCACGAACGCGCCGATGGTAATCAGCAAATAGTACACTCCCAGGAACGTCAGCACGGCAGGGAGCTTGTTGACCCGGGTAGTGATATACAGTCCGGTCGCGAACAGTGCCGCGATCGCTGGCATCGGCAACTCGGGCAGCGCTCCCCACCAACTCTGTCCGGTGTCGAACACGTAGAACGTCGCCACCAACGCCAATGCTGCGGGATTGAACATGTTCGCCGAACGACTCCGTATGACGTACTTGCTCAAAACGCCAACGGCAGCGGTGATCGCTGCGATACGCCACGGCTCGTGCGGACTGAGCACCATCGCAACGAGCAACCCGGTAAGCAGGGCGCCACTGGGGAACGACCACACCTTGTCGCGCGCACGCAAGATCGGCGCATCGATCAGCATGGCGACGACGGCGGCCGCGATCACGCCAGGCGCAACAATCGCCCCGCCGCTGCCGTACGCCGCCAGCGGAATGAGCACCGCCAATACGATGATCAGCAGACCTTTGGGAGTGCGAAACAATCGCTTGAGGTCACGCAGGAGCAGCTCGGGCATTGGCACCGTGGCTTCAATCATTGGGCCACGCCCGTGTGGTGACTCGATTCTGGTCGGACGTCACCAGCATTCCACTCACGTGGTGTCGCTCAAGGAACGCGATGCCTGCCGTCGGTCCCAGCACGAATGCGGCCGTGGACATCGCGTCGGCCACCATCGCCGAAGGTGCGACAACCGTGACACTCGCCAGCATCGTCGACACGTCGCCGTGCCGTGGGTGCACCATGTGCCCTGGACGCTCGTAGTTGCCCGAGGTGCACACGGCCGTATCTGTGACGTGCACGGTATCGAGCAACTGCGTGGTGTCGTGCGGATTTCGAACGCCAACCGACCACGCCGTGCCGTCGGCATTGTGGCCACCCAGAAACAGGTCGCCGCCCGCATCGATCGCAAAGTCGGCAAAGGGTGCCAGTTCGCGCGCCGCCATGTCGATGGCCAGTCCTTTCGCCACCGCGCCCAGGTCCAGCAGTAACGGTCGATGCAGCGTGATGGTGCGCGCGTCGGCGTCTAGCGTCACATCGCGGTAACTCACATCGTCGGCGGTGTTGATGCCTGAGCGCGCCACGTTGCCGGTGCGGTGCTCGCGATCGAACCCGCGCGCCTCAAGGCGATGCCCAACCGTCGGGTCGAACGCACCGTCACTGGCGTCGGCAACGGCCAGTGCGAATTGGACGGCCTCGAACAGCAGGTCGCTTACGGCAACGCCTTCCCCCACGCGCGTTGACAGTCGCCGCAGTTCGCTGTTCTCCTCGAAACGCGTGCAGACCGCTTCGACATGGGTACACCAGCCCAGGGCGCGCTCAACGACGTGCTGGCGCTCTCGTCGTGCCCGTTGACTGGCGCCATGTCCCACCACCTGCACCGATACGATCGTTCCCATCACCGCGCAGGCACGTACGTACGCGTCGTCGGGCGTCACTTCGCTTGCGTGAGGGCTTGCGTCACCGCGTAATACAGCGCGTTGGCGCTCTGCGTCGCGCCCGACACATAGTCCACATCGGCGCTTTGGCGCGCGACCACCTGCGGCAGCAGATGGTTGATCCACGAGCACGAATAGCGGGTGAGACACTGTGAGATCACGGCCCCGATGATACGGCCGTCCTTGATCTCCACCATCGCCTCGATGTCACCGTGCCGCGACGTGCCGCGGCCCACGAACAGTCCGTCGCGCCAAACGGTTTTCACTGGAGTGGCCGGTGAAACGGACGCGTCAGGTGACATCGGCGCGGGCGCCGACGCGGGAGCCGTCGGTGGCGTTGCCGTTGCCACCGATGCTCCAACCGATGCACTTGGTATGAGGATGGGCGCGTTTGTCTCGGCAACAACGGCTACCGACGCCAAGGCTGACATGGTATCCGCGTCGGCCGTCTGTGTCGCCTTGGTCGCCGTCTTGAGTGAATGAGACCCAAGCGAATCCGGCAGCGGTGCGCGCACGTCGGCGTGGGACGCAGTTACGAGCGCAGGCTCGATCGACGCATCGACGCCATGCGTTGACGTCGAGCGTGATGCGCCTGTCAACGCGTTTGCCGTTTCGACGGCGGAACCCGACACACCGTCCATCGATGCTGTGGATGCTACCGCTGAGTCCTCCAAACGCGGCGCGTCGGGCCGACGGTCGCTGCTGGCCGCCGCCATC
>JANOKE010000702.1:0-1013 GCA_031419135.1 Gemmatimonadaceae bacterium | reverse complement strand
GCCGGCGGCGAAAACGAGCACGCGCATCACCACCACCGTACTCGCCACGGAGAGCGCCAGTCCAAACACGACCGCCGCCGAGCCGGTCCACCCCCACGTGAGAGCAAGTCCGGCACCAAGCGCGATCGCAGCCGCCATCTGCAACAGCGCACCCGGCAGCGCGATGCTTCGCACCCGCATCAAGTCGCCAGGTGAGAAGTGCAACCCCACGCCGAACATCAGCAGAATGACACCGACCTCGGCCAACTGAGACGCCAATCCCACGTCACCGACAAATCCCGGGGAATGCGGACCAAGCATCATGCCAGCCACGAGATAACCCACCAGCGGTGGCAGGCCAACCTTTGACGCGCCAAAGCCCAGCAGGAACGCAGCGGCGAACGCGGCAGCGATGGTGAAGATGAGCGCAGTATCGTGGGGCACGATAAACGATAATCGGTGTACGGCGACCGACGCCCAGGTTTAGACGGGAGACGGGAGACGGGAGAATGGAGACGTCCAACCCGCCAAATCGGAGTCTTTCCGGCTGGATGTCTCCCGTCTCCCTTCTTCAGTCTCCCGTCTTAACAACCGTTCTCCCCCCGGGGTCCTCACCGGATCCCGCTCATCGCCTGCACGCCATGCAGGGTCGAAATAACGTTGGGGTGCGCCTCCGGCATCTTGCCCCGATACAACGATGCCGCCAGTCGAAACAGTGACGCCGCCTTGGCGGAATCGCCATGCTGCAGCATCGCCCACGCCAGAAAATGCTGACCATCGGTTACAAACTCCGTGGTGCCAGCTGGTCGACGTTTGCGAAAGGCAATGGCTTCCCGGTAAATCGAATCGGCGGTCGCGCGCTTCAGTCGTTGTGTAACGTAGGCGAGCCGATTCAGCAGATCGCTGGTGGACTGATGTCCGTTCGGATACAACTGTGGAATCTCCACCAGCGATTCCCGGATCACGCGCTCAGCTTCATCGAACTTCTCGAGATCAAGCAGGATCATGCCCAGCAACTGCCGCCAGAGCCAGAC
>JANOKE010000701.1:0-2184 GCA_031419135.1 Gemmatimonadaceae bacterium | reverse complement strand
TGGCGACTTCAAGGGGTTTCTGACGACCTCGAAGTATGCGTCGCTGGCTAAGTGCTCCGAAGACACGGCACTGCGCGATGTGCGCGAGCTGGTGGAGTGGGGCGTATTGGTGAAGAATGCGAGCGGCGGGCGGAGCACGAGCTATCGTTTGGCTGAACTGGACTTATCGCCGGGTTAACGGTCGCGTCCTGGAGTTCAGACTTCGCGGCGCGGCCGGCCGCCCTTCTTCCCGTTCTCGCGCGCTGCCAGGGTCTTGGCCGTCGATCGCACGCGTCCGCCGGCCGCCCCTGCTGCCTGCATGAGCGAGCGGGTACCGAGCACCACACGAGCAAGTCCGCTGACGCTGAAGTCCACGTCCAGCCTCTCCCAGTGCAAACCGATACCAGCAGGCCCCACCTCAACTCGGCTCAACTCTGCGTCCGATGCGCGTGAAAGCTCCGGCATGAGCGACACAGGGATCGATAGGGTCACACCGTTCGTGAGATGGACGTGCAGGACTCGCGTCGCGCGATCGTACCGCGCCGTCTTGGCGTGCGGTCTTGCACGCCGAGCGCGCGTCGCGCGCGCGACAGCATCCGGAATTTGCGCCAGGATGTCGGCGTCGGTGACGTACGATCTAGCCACAATACGGTTCAGTTAAGTAGGATGACCTGAATGTGGACCTTCACGGTGCGGTGTCGTTGTCGGGACCGGAGGAGATAGTTACTCATCTTGCGCTTGACGGCGCGCGGCACGCGGCGACCGCGGCTGGAGCTCACCGTCTCCGCGCGCAGCTCGTGCAGGAGTTCCGCCCGCCAGCGCGGGTAGTCCTGAGGGGGAAATGGCCGCCAGATGGGAGAGCGTCCGGCGGGTCACTCGCACGACATGGACGAACGACAGGGTGTCGGGATCGCGCGCGCGGGGCAGCGCGCCGAGCGCGGCGTCGTGCATCAGCGTGCGGAGCGCGAAGTGGGCGAGGAGAAACCCCCAGGCTTCCTGCTCGACGAGCTCGGGCGTCTTACTCCGGAGCACGCGCTGCCCGCCCCGGAGATGCGTCTTGAATTCATCGAACGCGGTCTCGATCTCCCAGCGCTCGTGATAGAGCTGCGCGAGTTCTGCGGCGGGGGCCCGCGCGGGGTCCAGGATATTCGTCACGAGGCGATAGACGACGGTGGCATCGGTCGACCCGCGCAGCGTGTAGACGACCACGCGCACGGGGATCGGCGTGCGATCGGCACTCTGGCAATGCGAGTTCCACCGGAGTTCGCTGCGGTAGGACCCATCGTCGTACTGGCCGAGCACGGGCAAGCCCTGGGACACCTTGGCCCGCCACACGAGGGCCGCCCCGGTGGCGCTCGCCTGTTGAAACAGATCGAAACCGAGGAAGCCCCGATCCGCGAGGCAGAGCATCTCGCCCGTGAGCGCGGGCACGACGCCCGCAGCCGCGACCTTGACCTCATGCGAGTGATAGTCCGCAAGGTGGGCCCCACAGAGCGCATGCGTGCCATTTTCCACGAGCGCCACCAGCCGCAGCTTCGGGAACGCCCCGGTCGCATTCACGCCCCGGCCACTTCCCGGCCGACCGAAGGCCTCGGCGTTCGCCGGCGTGTCACTCACATCGAGCGTCGTCCCATCCAGGCTCATGACGCGCCAGTCCCGATACCACGCCCCGGGCGTCCCCGCGACCGCGACCGGCGCCACCACGGCACGATACAGCGCCTCCAGCGGAGCGGCGCCCAACCGGCTCCGCGCTTGCGAGATCGCGGACTTGGTCGGGATCCGGGGCCGCACCGGATCGCCGAGCCAGCGCGCGCCCTCCACCAGACACCGGAGCACTTCCCGGGTCGCCACGTCCGCATAGAGGGCCAGCGCGATCGCGAAGTACACCATCACATGCGCCGGGAGATCGCGCTCGCGCTCACTCACGCGCTCCGTCTCGAACAGCACCTGCTCCACCATGTCCCGCGGGAACTGCGTCGTCAGGACGCCCAAGCTGATGTGATCCGCGATCCGTACGCCCGCTGGGATGTTCGCTGCCGTCCGTGCCATGACCCCTCCGTGAGTGGCGACGGACCACAATCTACCACCGCAAGGTCATTAACTGAACCGTATTGACGCTAGCCTGATTTTCCACGAGACACTGTTGGCCTAACATCGGCCGTGCGGACGGCGCGTTCCTCCCGTGACCGCCGCGTGTCCTCCGTT
>JANOKE010000700.1:0-13300 GCA_031419135.1 Gemmatimonadaceae bacterium | reverse complement strand
GGCCGAAGGAATCAACTTGCTTGTGTATTGGCTACCGGTGTTCTTTCTCGTGATCGGCGCGGTTGGTATTATGTTGGCCGTCAAACGCTGGACGCGCCCCGTTCCACTCGACGAGTCGACGTAAACCGCGCCGCACACTGTGCTTGCCACGGCGCCGACTGAGCGCGAGAATAAGGCATCCCAACACAGGGGGAACTATGCGACGCATGTACGTGCTGGCGGTCGTTTGGATTTCACTCAGTTGCACGGGCGGCGTTGACGGACCTCCCGCCGTCGCCACGGTCACGGTTTCTCCATCCGCCGGCACCGTCGAAGTTGGCTCGACGCTGCAACTGTCCGCCTCGCCCCAAAGTGCCAGCGGTTCGGCGCTCCCGAACCCCGTGGCGTGGAGTTCAGCCGCTCCAGCCATTGCGACGGTGACGGCGACAGGGACGGTGACAGGAGTGTCGGTGGGTGCTGCGACAATCACCGCCGCGAGCGGAGGAACACAAGGCACGATGAGTGTCTCCGTTATTCCGCCGGCCGTCGCCACGATCGCCGTCAGTCTCGCTGCAACGAGTGTCGAGCTCGGGAGAACAACCCAGGCCACAGCCGTGCTCAGAGATCGAGTGAACAATGTGCTCAGTGGGCGCACGATCACGTGGACCTCGGCGAATCCCGCCACGGCGTCGGTATCGGCAACCGGAGTGATCACTGCGCTGGCTGTGGGAACGACGTCTGTTACCGCAACGAGCGAAGGAACGTCGGGGGCTGCGACACTGACGGTCATTCCTCGGCCAGTCAACACGGTCGCGGTCACGTTGACGCCAGCGTCGCTCGTGTTGGGGGGGGTGACAAACGGTCAGGCAACGTTTGTCGCGCGCGATGTCGAGAACAATGTGCTCACCGGACGCACGGCCACCTGGTCGAGCAGCAACGTGCAAGTCGCCACGGTGAACGCGACGTCGGGCGCTGTCACTGCGGTGGCCGTTGGTCAGGCAACCATCATCGCTACCGTGGAGACCAAAAGCGGAAGCGCACCGTTGACCGTCTCGCCGGCCATTGCCTTCGGCACCGTTACCGGTCTGGTCACTGCCGCCAACGGCGTGACGCCGATTGGCGACGCTCTGGTGGACATCGAAACCGCTCCCATACCGTCAGCCAGTCGCGCGTCGACCCTCCCATCAACCAGAACGGCGGCCAACGGTACCTACACGCTTCCGAACGTCCCCACAGGACTACAGGTCATCGTCGTCACGCGCGGCGCGTTTCAGGCCAAGGTCAACGTCAACGTGACGGCGAACCAGTCGGTCGTCGCGCCAAAGGCCCAGCTTGTCAGCACGGGCAGATTGGCCTTCGTGAGAGGAACCTTCGATTCCATCGAGAGCATTGTGCAGGGTGCGCTGGGTAATCCGATCGAGGAGATTCAGGCCTCCCAGCTTGGGTCGAGTGCCGTGACGTCGGCATACCGGATGATCTTCCTGAACTGCGGACTCGATACGGACCCGGTGTTTAACAACCCCAACGTGGTTACGAATCTCAGGGCCTTCCTGCAAAACGGTGGAACCATATACGCGTCGGACTGGGCGGCCGATTACGTCAACAAGCTTTTCCCAGGTTTCACGTTCGCACTCACAGGAGACGAACAGGCCACCACCGCCACCATCGTCGACGCCAGCCTGCAAACGTTTGTCGGCAAGAGCACCGTGTCAATCGTGTATGACCTCGGCTCATGGGCGAATCTTCTTGCGATACCCGCGAATGCGACCGTGCTGATGCGCGCAAACTACACCGCCGACGGAAACCAACTTACCAATCGACCGATCGCCATCTCGCTCCCGCAGGGTACAGGACGGCTCGTGTTCACGACGTTTCACAACGAGGCTGGCGCCACCGCCGACCAGATTGCGGTGCTGCGCCACTTCATCTACATCCCCTGACCAGGGCGAGACCGTGGTCTCCCGTCTCGCGCATCGAAGTAATACTGAGTATTATTCGATATGGCGGACCGCGTGGCCTTTGCTCGGATTGCAATCACCCTCCCCGAGGCCGATCTGGCCGCGGCCGATCGGCTAGCCAAGCAGCAGGACCGCTCCCGCAGTCTGGATCGTCGCGGAGGCAATCCGCCGCTACGCCGCCACGGTGACCGAGAGCGGCGTCCAGCGCGACCTCGGCGACGCTCGGCGTACGCAATTGCGTCGCGATCTGGCGTTGACCGCAGAAGAGCGCGTGCACGAAGCGGAAGAAACGCAGCGTCTCACCGAACGCGTCACTGCTCCAACCGAGTTCACCTCGTTCGACGACTTCCTCGCGTGGCGGCGCGCCAACGAGACGATCGCATGACGCCGCCGGTGAGTCGAGTGGGGCTGGTCTGTGGCCTGCTCAATGCCGAGGAGGCGCGCTACCTCGTGGTTGGGGCGACCTCGATGCAGCTCTGGGGAACAACGCGCGCGACTCGCGACATCGACATTCTCATTGAGCCGACCATCGCCAACGCGGAGCGCGTGTTGCGCGCGTTGCGCAGTCTGCCCTTCGGTGTGGCCGCAGAGCACACGCCGACCGCGGGACAGTGACCTCGAGTGGGTCTACGCTTGCGTGAATATACATATTTGCGAAGACGGACGTCAGCGCGGTCGCATCGTGAGTACGGGATCGCTGGCGATCACTTTCAAAGGTCGGTCGCACCAAAGGGAAGAAAACCTCCAGATGCTTCAGACGTTGAAGTTGCTCAAGTCCTGTCAATGAGTCGGACCTATCGCGTAAGCAGTCCGGCATCGATCACCCACGAGGCACCTGTCACGTAACGTGCCCGCTCGGACGCGAGGTACAGTACCGCGTATGCGACATCCTCGGCCTCGATCCATGGCACGGGCAACAGATTGCCAGCGGATCGCTCAGCGATCTCCTGAGGTGTCAGTCCCTCGAGTGCTGCGAGCCCGTCGTTCATCGGGGTATTGACGCCCGTCGGATGAATCGAGTTGACGCGAATATTGTGCGGTGCCAACTCGATGGCCCAGCTCTTGGTCAGCCCCGTCAGGCCCCACTTGCTTGCGGCGTAGTGCGACAGACGTCCCATTCCGCGCAGCCCGGCAATCGACGAGTTGTTGATGATCACGCCGCGTCCCGCAGCGATCATGTGCGGAATGATGCGACGCGCTACGCGAAACGGTCCGGTGAGGTTGATGCCGATCATGGCCTCCCACGCTTCGTCCGTCAGCTCGTGCGCGAGACCGTACGCGCAGATGCCGGCGTTGTTGAAGAGCACATCGATGCGGCCAAACTGCGCGACAGTGGCGGCGACGGCCTGCGTCACCGCGTCGTCATCGCGAACGTCCCCGCGAAACACCAGGGCGTCACTTCCTGCGTCGCGCACCTCCTGCACCAGCGACGCCAGTTCATCGGGAGTGGCCAGGGTGTACCCCGGATAGGCGAGCGGTTTCGCCACGTCGAAGCCTACGATGCGCGCGCCTTCGCGAGCGAGCGCGATTGCCACCGCACGACCCTGCCCGTGCGCGGCACCCGTGATGAACGCGACCTGACCGTCAAACTCCGGCATCGTCGTCACTCGTGTTTGGACGTGTGGAGGGCGCTCGCGTCTGCGAGGTAGGGCCGCAGATACTCATCGAGCGGCACGCCGAGGACATTGTTGAATACGTTCGTGGCCAGCATGATGGCACCAAAACTCACCAGTGTGACGATCTGTTCATCGTTCAGGCCCGACGTCGCCGTTGCCCACGTCGCGTCGTCGACCGTGTGCGGAGGCGTCGCGAGCTGGCGTCCGAACGACCCGAGTGCTGACTCTTTCTCCGACAGCGCCAACGCGGACGGATCCTCGCCGCGATCGATCAGCAGGCGACGAAAGAACGTCGAGCAAATGAGACAGTCCGCCTTCTCCGATACGGCGAAGCAATAGATCAGGACCCCGCGGTCGCCGATCGCCGGTGTGATCGCGTCACGCAGGTCATACCACGACATGAGCGCATCGAACGCCGGCACGGCGTGCAGCAGCGTCCGTTTCATGTTGGTCAGTGTCGCGCGTTGCTGATGAGCGATCGCGGCGGACCGCGCGTCGGCAGGGGCGCTGGCGAGGTCCACGGGCAACACTCGCGGAGTGCGTACGGTCATGGTCGAGAAGAGATGGGAGACGCTTCGCGCTATTGCGACCGTCTATTTCTTGACGGCGACGGTGTCGCTGTTGGCGCGGATGGGGATGCCGAAACGGTTGCGGCGGTGAGCACGTCTACTTTCGCTTCGGGATATACCTGACGCCAGGCAACCCTTCGAAATCGGCATCCATCGTCCAGACAGTTGCCTCGAGCAACCTGCCCTTGGTGCAGCACGGCCGCGACCTGGAGTGCCTCATCCTCGCCGCGCTGCTGCATCACGCGGCGCGTTACCTCCAGTAGTACGATGGTCGGCACCACCAAGTGTACCACGTCTTCGATGATCTTGGCGAACTGCCCCGACTGCGGTCCGCCGGCGAAATACTCGAGCCAGGCCGACGAGTCAACCAGGTTCACACGCGATCCTTGTCGCGCGCGACGGTGGTGTCGAGGCCTTTCAGAAAGCCTCGCATCTTTTTCATAGGCCACACCGGAATGAACTCGATCCGGTTCTGGTACTGAAGCGCCTGTACCTTCTGGCCCGGCTGCAATCCGAGGGCTTCGCGGATCGCGCGTGGAATGACCACCTGGAACTTCGGCGAAACGGTTACAACGGTCATGGAAACCTCATCGATGGTGGTATGGTACAACGATGTGCTCATCGATCATTGCACGCCAGTGGTGAAACCGTTCGAGAAGTTTGCCGCGTTGATCGAATCTGCGCGCGCTCTTTGGAATACCCGCCGATTTATTGATCGTTGAACCGACAGGACTGGCCCGCGCAAAGTAGTTCGCGCGAATCCCTTTGAAGCGCCGTTGGGTCCGGGGCTGCTCCTCACTTACCGGCACGTATCCGGCCATCGATGAATCACCTTGACGGAGCTCATCGGCGCAGCTGTCCACAGTAACGACCTGCCGACGGCCTGTTATAGCATTCCAGCACGCGGTGCGAACGGCCTCGATGACAATCATCGAATCGAAGAGGAGTACGGGCGAGGACGTCACGATGGATGTTAACTCACGCCTCGAACGAGGGCTCGACACCATACGCTTGCAGCAACTCGCTCAAATCGGCGAGTGACAGGGCGAGCAGGTTTGCCACGCGCTTTGCGACCGGCGCACGAACGACCCCGTCCCCGAGTCCACCGCAGGCGTCGCCGCCCCGGCACCGTGGCATCGCTTGTACTTGAAACCACTGCCGCAGAAGCAGGGTGCGTTTCGGTTCATGGCGTGTCCGGAGGCGGTCACATGCTGCGCATCCGATGTGCGAGCGCCGAGAGTGAGATGGCCGTGACATTGCCTCCCATGGGCCACTCGTCTTCCCCGCCGTGTACCACGAAGGCCGATCGCGGTGCCAGGTCCGCGCAGCCTTCACGGAAGCCGCGTGAGACGGTCGGCGCCGTCGAGCGCTTGATTTCGATGGCAAGTTCCACTTGGCCACCGCGCTCAAATACCAGATCGATCTCGGCGCCACGCGCTGTGCGCAGAAATGAGGGAACGAGCCCGGGGTCTGCCGCCGCGATAAGGCTCTCTATCACGAATCCCTCCCAACTTGGGCCCGCGACAGGGTGACCAAGCAGCGCGTGACTGCTCTCGATTTCGAGGAGCGCGTGCAGTACGCCCGCGTCGCGCACGTACACTTTCGGTGAGCGCACCAGGCGTTTGCCAAGGTTACCGGCCCACGGGCGCAGCCGACGAACCAGCAGCAGATCGACCAGCAGGTCGATGTAGCGCCCCACTGCCGGTGACGAAACACTGAGACTCGACGCCAACCGGGCCTGGTTGAGCAGACTCCCTTGTCCGTGTGCCAGCATCTCCCACAGCCGTTCGATGGCCGCCGTCGGGAGACGTGGCGCAAACATCGGGACGTCGCGTTCCACATAACTGCGCAGGAAATCCCGACGCCACGCCAGGCTCGTTCGATCAGATGAAGCCGTCACGCTTTCAGGGAAACCGCCGCGAAGCCAGAGCGTGTCGACGGCAATGCCGGTGCCGCCGATTTCCCCGACGTCGATGGGCGCCATTTCGACATGCGCGACTCGGCCGGCCAGAGATTCCGACGCTTGCCGCATAAGATCGAGCGACGCCGATCCGAGCAGGAGAAAGTGTCCCGCCCGTTCGCCGCCGGCGCGTCGATCGTCGATAATACCGCGCAGTATCTCGAACAGATCGGGCGCGCGATGGATCTCGTCGAGCACCACCAGCTTGCGCGGCTGGTCGCGGAGAAAGTCATCGGCGTCGTGCAACCGACGACGATCGGCTGGACGCTCCAGGTCCAGATAGAGTGCAGCGGGCGCGCGTGAGCGCGCGATCGCCCGCGCGAGGGTGGTTTTGCCGACCTGTCGCGGACCAAGCAGCACGACGCCGGGCATGTGCCTGAGGCGCTCCTCGACGGTCTGCATCACGCGCCGCGTAATCATTGTTGTAAATCTATCGTCTAGTGTTCATTATGCAACACTTGCCAAGGAATCCTTGACGAATCTCAATTTGATAGACGATTAAAGCATGCCAGTCCGTACGTTTTCGGCGTGCACCGACGCCGTCAAGTGATGAGGCTTGCCAACCACGAAATGGTGAGCGCATTCGCCATCAAAGGCCCGACACTCTCTCGGGGATTGGGCCTACCGTACAAGCGCGCGAGTGGCGATAGGAAATGCGCTTGCCGGTCTCGCGATACCTCAGCGTGTCGACGGCTAAAGGCGCGTAAAGAGGACGCCCGCCGAGCTGGCCTTCGCAAAGACGTCAACCTCTGCTTTGAGCCATGCGCCGACCCGATCACGTTCGACCTCAAGATCATGGCGAGCCCGCAGATTCAACCAAACTGCTCAGATGTACCGAAGTACCGCGCGAGCCGCAGCGCCGTATCTGCGGTGACCGCGCGCTTGCCGTGCACGATCTCACTGATGCGGCGCGGCGGAACGCTGATACGCTGACGATCGCAGCGCGATGAACTACGCGACTTCGAGCGTCTGCGTCCCTACGAACTCGGTGCTCAGCGTCGGCTCGCCATCTTCGAGCAGCATCTGCATGACTTCGTGCAGGTTCGCGCGGAGCTCGTCAAGGCCTGGCAACAACCTTATTCTTGCTCCTGCAAAGCAGCATGCCGATGGTCGGACCATCATGCGACGAGCCTGGCTTCCGCAACGCGGTCGCGACAGTCGGCCACCTGGCCGATGCACGGAACACGTCCGCGCTCGCCTTGGTAAGCCGCTTCACGATTGGCACGGCGGGTCGTTTGCGGCGGCGGGGTGCCCCTGAACCGCAAGCTCCGCGTGACCAACCACCGATGAATCGGCCACGGACAGTGCGGTCACGGTGAGGTAACCGCTCCTTGCCCGACAGCGATAGCGCAGCGTGCCTGTGACGGGATCGAAGTCGACCGAAGCCGTATCACCTGCGATGCGCCAGTACACGTCGCGCGACACATTGACGTCTGCGTCAAGGTACGGCGTGAATGTGCCGGCGCTGTTGTACGGTGCTCGATCGAGAAGTAAGCGCGGCGGCAGCAGACGGAGCGCGCGCACCGCCGGTGCACCGGAAGCGACGCTCAGCACGACGGGCACAGTGACCGAAGAACATCCGCCGCCTGACACGCGCACGCCACGCACCCACGTGTCGTTGTAGTGGGGCTTCGCGACCTTGATGTCGTAGGTACGACCGTTTCGATCCTGCGCGCCGTGTATCGCGAGTGGATCGTAGATGGAGCTATCCACCTCGCTCCAGGTTCCGTCGAACAGCGTGACCGTGGCCCCCAGTGCTATCGGGTTGCCTTGTGCGTCCTGAACAGTCACACGAACGGCGTCGAAGCCGACGTTGCATCCGGTGGGAAACGCGCAATTCCAACTGGACAGTGCGAGGGCCGAGCTCAGGAGAACAACGGCAACAGGGAGATTTCGCATTGGGCGCTCATGCGTGATAGGTGGTGGCGCATTCGAAGCTTACGACTGCTCGAGAGGGGCAGCGCCCAAGGACTTGGTGCGAGCGTTTTTGTCCATGGCGTACCCCTGAGAAGTTCGTCGAACAACTGCTCGATGCTCCGACTGCTGGCGCTGTAGCTCTCGATCAGCGCCTCGAACTGTTCCGCGTAGTCCGCACGCGTGCGATTGAGACGCAAGAGCGTACCCAACTTGGCGCGGATCGCCGCCTTGAGCGCTTCCAGGTCAGTGTTCTTGACCGTCGAGTCTTTGAAGCGCTGCGCGAGGGCCTCGAAGTTGATCTTTGAGAGATCGATGGCAGGCGGCCCGGCGTCGCGCACCGTCAACCTGATGGTGCTCAGATAACGGGCATGGGTGAAATGGAAGAAGCGGCGCGGCGTGGAATTGATGACACTCGTCTCGCGTCACCCGCCCAGATTCCAGCCGGCGCCATGTCGCGCTTGACTTGCTGTCACCACGTTTCCAAATTGGAAACACCACGACCCGCGAGGGATTGGAACCGACATGCGGGTGATCGCGTGGAAATCGTTGCGACAGTTTGCACAAAAGCATCCGCATGCGCTCACGCCGCTCAAGGTGTGGTGCAAGCTGATCGAGTCGAGCTCGTTTGCCGATCCAGCGGACGTCAAGCGGCTTTTTGGTCGCAACGTGGACTTCCTGCCAAACAACGACGTGATCTTTGACGTTGGTGGAAACAAGTACCGGATCTCGGCCAGCATTCGGTATCGGCTGGATCTGTTGTTCATTCGAGATGTCATGACGCACACCGAGTATGATCGCCGCACTACACGCGACCGTCTTTAGGAAACGAGGAGAAACGCGGTGACGGCTGCACTCGACTTCAGTACCCCCCATCTCATTCGGAACGAGAGGGAGTACGACGTGGTGGTCGCCGAACTGCGTCGACTGCTTGACAAGAATCCGAAGGAAGGGTCACGCGCCGAGGAGCGCATCGAGTTTCTCAGTGTGCTCGTTGAAGATTTTGACCGGAAGCATCATCGGCTTCCCGGCGGTGCAGTCACGCCGCAGCAGGTAGTGACCTTTATGCTCGAGCAGCGCGGGATGGAGCGGTCCGAGCTCTCGAGCGTGATGGGCGGCCGCGCACGCGTGAGTCAGTTCTTCAGCGGCCAACGCGCGTTGTCGATGCGACAGGTGTTGGCGCTGCGCGCGCTCTTTGGAATATCCGCCGATTTATTGATCGTTGAACCGACAGGACTGGCACGCACAAGGTAGTTCGCGCAAATCCCTTTGACGGCTTCGTGTTACAGCTAGCTGGCCTGCGCAAAGACTTCCACTTCTGCTTTGAGCCGTGCGCCGAGCCGATCGCGTTCGACTTCGAGATCGTGGCGAGCCTGCAGATTCAGCCAAAACTGTTCAGACGTTCCGAAGAACCGCGCGAGCCGCAGCGCCGTATCGGCGGTGACGGCGCGCTTGCCGTGGACGATCTCATTGATGCGGCGCGGCGGAACGCTGATACTGTGCGCGAGCCGATACTGTGAGAGCTCGTTTGGCTCCAGAAAGTCCGCAAGCAGCACTTCGCCGGGATGAATCGGTGCGAGTTTTTTGGCCATGGCGCCCCTAGTGATAGTCAACGATTGCGACGTCATCAGCATCGCTTCCGGTCCAGCGGAAACAGATTCGCCACCGATCATTCACGCGAATACTGTGCTGGCCGGCGCGATCTCCATGCAGTTTCTCCAGTCGATTGCCTGGCGGTAATCGCAACTCGTCCAGTCGCACGGCAGCATCGACATGGCCGAGTTTGCGGAGCATGACGCGCCGCAGTTCCGACGGGAACGCTCGAACCGGCTCGCGCTCCCATAGGCGCTCGGTATCGCGGTCGGCAAAGCTGCGAATCACGAGGAATAGTAACGCGTGCCGTTACGAATCGCAACGGCTGACGCGGTACCCGTCCATATCGAGGTCAACATTGACGGTTGATGGGCTGAGCCTTTGGCGGAAGAACGCATTGTGGACCATGCCTGATCGGGCTCGCGAACTCAACGATCATTTCATTGCAAGGCTCACGCTCCGCTTTCACTCACACCACCGCGCCATACACCCCAGCATTCCGCTCCGGGTAGCTCTCATACACATGCGCGAACACCGCCGAGCACTTCGCGCGGTACATCTCCGGCGCGTACGCCCGCGGCAGCCCAGAGTCGAGCGTATCCTCAATCGCCAGCCGCAGTGAAGAACGCGTCGCCGCCTTGTGCCGCCAGTTGAGCACCAGCAGCTCCTTCAGCCGAGTGGGGCTCGCGCCACCTTCTTCACCTCCGCGCGTTCGTCCGTGCTGAGTTCGGGGGAAGGCCGCGTGAGGATGTCGAAAATGACCAACTCCTCCTCGGTGAGCTGCTCGCGGACGTGGCGCACCGAAGCGCATGCGGGTGACGCGCGACTTCCGCGATCAGCACTTCGCCGGGATGAATCGGTGCGAGTTGGCCACGGCCTACCCCCTATGCCGCGCTGACGCCGATCTCTTCAAGGCTGAGCATGGGAAGATTGGCGACAGTGGCCGCGTGCTCAATCGTCATGCTGACGAGGTTCCCGTCTTTGTCGAGGTCGACATAGACGTTCTCAGAAATCTCTCGCGTCTCGTTCACGAGGGCGTCAGAGAACTCCAGCAACGCTGTGTCCGTATCCCGGAAATACTTGACGTTCATGGGCTGAACCTTCGGTCGAAGAACGCATTGTGGACGGCCTGGCCGTCAGCGAGCAGCACCACACGGAGATACCGCTGCTCCTCAGGAATATATACCCACCGACGAAGCCGGCCATCCGGCTGAATTGCTTCGGCAAGAGTGTCGCGGATCGCCCGCAGGATCCATTCGTCCCGAATAGCGATTCGGTCCGGTCGATGGCGCGCGTAGCGAAAGTATTCGGCGGACGCCGCCGCCTTGTGTCGCCAGTTGAGCACCAGCAATTCCTTGAGCCGCGTGAGCAGTTCCCGCGCCACCCTCTTCACCTCCGCGCGTTCGTCCGTGCTGAGCTCGGGCGAAGGCCGCGTGAGGATGTCGAATATGACCAGCTCCTCTTCGCTGAGCTGTTCGCGCAGGTGGCGCACCTGCTCGTCATCCAACGTGGTCGAGAACCGCAAGAGTTCGTCGAACAACTGCTCGATACTCCGACTGCCGGCGTTGTAGCTCTCGATCAGCGCCTCGAACTGTTCCGCGTAGTCGGCACGGGTGCGATTGAGCCGCAAGAGCGTACCCAGCTTGGCGCGGATCGCGGCCTTGAGCGCTTCAAGGTCGGTGTTCTTGTGCGTCGAGTCTTTGAAGCGTTGCGCGAGTGCCTCGAAGTTGATCTTCGAGAGATCGATGGCGGGCGGCCCGGCGTCGCGCACCGTCAACCCGGTGATGGAGTCGTCGAGCAGACCGGTGATCTGCGTCATATTCGGCACTGGTAGTGGTATCGATCCCGCGGTCACATAGGCAGCTTTCCTTTCGATGACTTCTGACCGCCTGGTCTCTGGCAACCGCGCGCATGAGCAGATCGCCCTTGTGGCGCTCATGCAGGCGGGAACGCTGCCGATGTCACACCTCGCCGGTATGGTGGAGCAGGCTGGGTCTGCGGTACGCCTGTTGGAGGGCACCTATTCCAGCGAGCTCGGCGATCAGCCCGCCCTCTTCGACCTCGTTCCGAGAGAAGCGCGCGAAAGGGCTGCGTGCGAGGTGGCGTCGTGGGGAACGCTACCCTATCACGTCGCTTCGGTCTTAGACGACAGCTACCCGCATCAGCTGCGCGCCATTCACAATCGGCCGGCACTGTTGTTCACTGAAGGCCAACCGGAAGCGCTCATCAGCGCTCCCGGCGTGGCCATTGTTGGAACGCGAGCGGCAACTGACAAAGGCAAGGCCCGCGCAGCGAAGCTGGTCCGCTCGTTCGGGGACGCGGGGATTACGATCTTCTCCGGTCTCGCGGTCGGCATCGACACTGCGGCTCACAAGGAAGCGCTCCGTGTTGGCATTCGCACTGTCGCTGTGTTTGGTACTGGACTTCGGAATGTCTTCCCCAAGGCGAACGCATCCCTGGCTTGTGATATCGTGCGTGCGGACGGCGCGCTTGTCTCGCAGTTTTTGCCGACGCAGCACGGGGCGAAATGGACATTTCCGACGCGAAACATCACGATGTCGGGCCTGAGCGTCGCGACCGTCGTGGTGGAAGCTGGCGAGACATCCGGAGCGCGGATGCAAGCGCGCGTGGCGCTCGAGCATGGTCGCGCGGTGTTCTTGCTCCAATCGCTCGTCGATGAGCACGAGTGGGCGCGCGTGATGGTCGATAGAGGCATAGGAAACGTGCGCGCGCAGATACTGCGCACCTCAAGCGATCTTGTCGACGGCTTGTCACCGGACGCCGAGCTGCCGGAGCTCGTGCCAGCGTAGCGCGCGTTGAACAGGCAACCGTGACACTCACCGGCGGTATCACACCGTCAACTCCGAGCTCGCCGAGCTGGCACGCAAATAACTAAGCTGTCGTGTTTGGAGGCATAGCGTTGAGTATCAACCGTGACTACGGGCTTTAGAGAGAGCTCGAGCTCAAGAGCACTCGCGACTCGATCGATTGTCTCAAGCGTGGGATTGCCTCGGATGCCTTCGAGCTCAGAGATCCGTGACTGTCTGGTTCCCGCGGCCTCGGCTAGCTGCAGCTGTGTCCAGTTCTTCTGAAGTCGAGCCTCTATAATAGTCCTGGCGAGTGCGACGCGACTCCGTAAACGCTCGGAAGCTTCCTTTCCCCGCTGCGTACGTGGACCATGTGCGAGCTCGGGCTCATTCACGACTCGACTGCCTCTGTTGGGGGTCATAATTGTTTGAGCGGTAATCGCTATATCGTTGCTTGCAGATCTTCTTGTCGGCGCCGTCGAACTTCGGCCAACGCTTTGTCACTGCGTGCAACAGCAGGATCGTTCCGTGTTGTTCGAAGGTGCAGTAGATCCGATGATGGCCTCTGTCTTGGCCGTCCCATCGAATTTCCGAAAAGTCCGTCGGTGGCAAATGCTTGAAGTGCGGCATGCCGAGCGCGCCACCGTACTTTCTGACAAGCGGTGCGATCAGATCGAAGAACGCCGCAGCAGCGTCTGGGTCATCGCTCTCCAGGTCGTCGAGGAAATCCTGAACCGGCACCTTCCCCGAGGGGTTTACGTACGGCACAAGCCGATACTTCGGCTCGATACCTGCCATTATACGTTACACCGGATATTGTGGACACGTTTTTGATTTCCAAGACGTGGAAACGTGACCGTAGTATACGTTATAACGTATACCATTGGTAATAGTCGAGGCAACC
>JANOKE010000699.1:0-2653 GCA_031419135.1 Gemmatimonadaceae bacterium | reverse complement strand
CGGAACCAATCCAAGCAGTCGCATGTAGCTGGACAGTTGACTGTAGTGCTCTGCGAAATCCGTGACCAGGAGGATGAGGTAGCGAACTCGGAGCACGGTTTGTGGACCGCTCGGAGTACTGATGGTGAGCTCGTCAGCGAGCTGCGCATCCGTAAGCGCCTCGATCGCGTTACGACAAAACACCAACGATGCCTGCAGGCGCGTGATCAGCGTGTCTTTCGGCCACTGGGCCTTGATCGTATCCGCCAGAGAGTCCTTGGCCGCCACGACACGCGTCTGATCCCCGAACAGTGCGCAGAGCTGGTAGTTGGCATCTTCGAGATGCTGGGCAATGTAGCCAATGCTTTGCTGCACAGGCGTTGGGCGAAACCCATACTGACTCGCAGGAATCGAGTCAAATGCCATCAACAGCCAGCCGCCGTATGGAGGCCCAAATGACAGAAATGTCCGCGCCACGCCGCTCGGCGCCGGTGATGCGGCGGTGCGTGGCGTTTGCTGGGCACCGACCATCACAGGGAAGCACAGCGCGATAGCCGCGCACGACCACCGCTTCGCGCGAACGCACGACGAGCGCGGCCCGCTGCACAACGGGGCGAGCGAAATCGCGAGACGCCAATGAAAGATGTGCATGTTCGCCGTTGGTTGTTGAAGGCAGGCCGCACCGATGGCAGATTCTCCGAACCGAATGTCGGCTCCGGCCAGTCGCCGACCTTCGGAGGTCCAGCCCATGTCATCAGGTGCGATTCCCATACGATCTGCTCTGGTCTCGATGTGCACAAGGAGTTGTTGACGATGGCCACGCCAAACGGCGGGCCCCATACGTACCGATGATCAACCCGGAGCGCGCACCATGTCGTCTCGTCGTGATTTCGTTCGCTGTATGGGTCAGAGCCTTGCCGCTGCCTCAGCGGCGGCGCACTCGCTGGTCGCCGAACCCGCCCACGCACAACGCGCGCCGGGCTCCGAGCGACTGCTCGTGGCCAACCCGTATCATCCAACACCAGCGCCGGTGGGCGTTGATCGTCTGCCACTGGAATGGTACAAGGCCACGTCGAAGCGGTTGCGCGACAAGGCTCGCGCCCGAGGTATTGATGTCATTCTCCTCCAGAGCGACACCAACCTGGTGTACTTCACGGGCTGTTTTCGCGGCAGTGGTGAGCGCACCACCTGGGCACTCATGCCGGTCAACGAGTCCGACACGGTGTACTGGTTCTCTCCGGCCATCGATCGCGACCTGATCACTACGTGGTGGTGCACGGAAAACGAGTACTACTTTTGCTATCCCCACGCCGAGGGCGGGTTTCCCAACCGGGGCCAGCTTTCGCGTGGCGCGCGAGTCGACCTGTGGGAGTGGGTGCTCAAGCGCCTGGCCGATCGCGGATTGGGCGAGAAGACGATAGGCCTCGATCGCGAACTCGCCCCGTCGGCGCAGCGCACGTTCAGCCGGATTCTCCCGGCCGCCAAGGCCGTCGACATCAGCGATCTGTGTCTCGACATGCAGATTATCAAGACATCGGAAGAAATTGCGCTTACGCAACGCGCGTATCGGTACTTCGACCGCGTGCACGCGTTCGCTCGGGACTATATCCTGGAGCACGGAACCAGCACCACCGACTACCAGGTGGGGCAGGCGCTCTCGTCGTATGGAATCAACCTCATGATGCGCGATGTGCGGCGCGATGGAAAGCCGCACAGCGCGGTGGGCATGGAAGTGACGGGCAACTACGTGCGCACCGGTGTCGCGACGGCGTACCCGCATCCCAATCAGTTTTTTCACAGCCGGATCCGACGCGGTCAACCCCTCTACGTGAACTGCGACATCCTGCTTGGCGGCTATGGCGGCGAAGGATATCGCAACTACATCCTGTCGCCATCCAACGCGGCCCATGATAAGATGTGGCAGGTGGTGGCCGACACCGTGCAGATCATTGCCGAGTCGGTAAAGCCGGGCGCAGTCTGTGCGGACATCGCGTACAAAGTCCACGAGTATCAGATCAAACAGGGCATGCAGGAGTTCATCTATCATCGTCCGGGGCATGGACAAGGGCAGAATTTCGTCGGTCACCAGAGTCCATTCCTTGCGTTGGGCGATCACTCGGTTATCGAGGAGGGGATGACCTTTTCGGTGGAGCCTGGACTCTACGACGCGAAGAACGGCATTGGCATCAATCCGAGCGACCGGCTGATTGTACTCAAGGATCGAGCGGTACTCATGAGCCGCATTCCGTTCTCCAGGGAGTGGAGTTTTCTCAAGGTGTAGTATGTCAAACAACAATCTGGAGAGTGTGATGCGCCGCGCGGCTTCGTTTGCGTTCGTGTTGATCGCGGCCTGCGGGGGTGGGGACGCGAATCCCGTGGTCGTGCCGCCGACCGTGGTTGCCGTCACGGTGGTCGGACCGACCGCCACGATTGCGTCGGCATCGACGTATCAGTTCACGGCGGTGGTGACGGGCTCGCAGAACACCGCAGTGACGTGGAGCGTTGACGCTGTCGGCTCCGCGAATGTTGGCGTGATTTCGGCAAGCGGATTATACTCGGCGCCGGCTGCGGCAGGCACATTTACCGTTCGCGCAACTTCAGCGGCTGATGCGACGAAGAGCGGCACGGCCACGGTCACCGTGAGCGCGCCACTCATTGTCGTGTCGATTGTGCC
>JANOKE010000698.1:0-2165 GCA_031419135.1 Gemmatimonadaceae bacterium | reverse complement strand
GCCTCAACGAACGCGATGCCGTGCTTCTGTCGGTTCCGTCGATCTTTGGCTGGATCCCCACTCGAAGCGAAGTTCATCCACACCCAATTGTACACATATCGTACGTACGGCGCAACAGCCTCTGTATTGCGGCATAACGTTTGCGTTCAGCTGCGAGCGAATGAAATAGAGCGAGCGAAGCGAGCGCACAGTAGCTCGCTCGACAACTGCAACGCTGGGTTAGGCAGCACGCAACATGTTCGAAGTGATCAACTCAACCAAAACCTGAGCGTACAGCCCACTCAGCTCGGGTCGAACTCCCTACTGTCCATTGCGTCACGATATCCTCGATCTTCGTCCGCGCTTCGAAAAAAGTCCTTGACTGCTTCTCCTGGCAACCCGATCGCGCCTTTGACAAACATCTCGGGTACATCTGAGAGTCTTTCGTGGCGAGTCCTCTCGATGTCGGCCTTCGCTCTCTCGTAACCTCGTCTGTACTTGTCGACGTCCGTGACCCGACGGGCCGAACTCAGGCTTCCCTCGTCGTCGTCGTTTCGTGTGCTTCTTGAGGGGACCTCCCGCTCATAGGTCGCAGTTCGCGGATTGCTCTCGTTGCTGTCCGGCGTGCTTTCACTCGCGCCCGCGAGAACTTTGAAGACAACAAACAATATCGCGGCGCCAATCGCGAGCATCACGGCAATCTTGATTGCTGTAAATAGGATGAGGAGCCATGCTGCAATCAAGTAGAGTGCCGCTGCCACTCGTACTCCTGATTTCAAACCTCGATGCGTGAAACTATCCGTCCAGTCGCAGAATCGCACGACGGTCCACAACAGGGGATTAACCGCGTATTTCCCAAAAACTCCACCACCGGAAGTGACTTGCTGTCGAAGGCGCGTCCACGCTTCAAGCCGTTCGGTCTTGTCGTTGATCTCGTCCGTATTCATCGCCGCAATGATTCCGCCGACGGCAATCGGAGCGAGGAGGAGTACCGTGTTGATCGAGCTCTGATTCATTCCCGGCTCCGACGTTGGAGTGGACACAGCATTGCTTGAACCCATCTACTGGTTTGCTGCCTAACGTTTGCGTTCAGCTGCGAGCGGATGAAATCAATGCGAGCGAAGCGAGCTTCCTTAGCCCGCTCGACAACTGCAACGCTTTGTTAGCTCGCCTCGAGACCATCAAAGTAGTCCTCATCTTGTTTCAGGATCTTGATCTCCTCGGATGGCGCCACGCCGATGTGCGCATCCATCATGAGTTCGACCAACATGCGTCCATCGATCAGAACTATAGAGATCTGTAAATTAGATGCGTATGCGATCGCGTCCGCTGAAAACGTCGAGGTGGTGATGAAGATGCCTTTTCTTGCGCGCTGGCCCTGTAGTGCGCCAGCGAAACGCTGAATCTCTGGCCGGCCCACCGTGTGTTGCCAGCGCTTGGCTTGCACGTAGATAGAGTCCAAGCCAAGGCGATCCTCTTTGATGATGCCATCAATACCCTCATCGCCGCCACCACCGACCACCTTCCCTGCATCAGCAAGCGAGCCACCGTATCCGAGACCGACCAAGACGTCGATGACCAGCTGTTCAAAACTGGCAGGAGCGACTGCCTTGACGCGTTCGAGCAACTGGATGCCCAGCGACTCGCGCAGGCGCTTGTAGCCTGCTCGAATCTGTTCGTCTGGCGTGAGCTCCTGTGAAGCAATCGGCGTGGACGCAGGCATGCCAGGATTTTGTTCTACTGACGGCTGCCGGAACGCCTGAAACTCTGGGAACCTCGACAGAAACGGAATGTCGATTCGCTTCGGATCTTCTGCGAGAATACTGCGACCGCGTTCTGAGATCTCGTAAACACCTCGTTTGGGTGATCCGATGAGCGCTGCTTGCTTCAAGTAGGAGTACGCCCACGCGACACGATTGGCGAACGTGGTCTGACGTCCACTCGGGAGGAGTTCCGAGAGATCCTGCTCGGTGAGACTGAACTCAGCGGCGAGAGAATGGCGGACCTCGACAGACGTACGTGGCGACTGTTGGCCAAGTAGCCGAAGCGCGGGGAGCATCAAGGTTTGAAAATCGGGAACAGGCATTGAATCTTTGGTTGTCGAGCTAACGTAGGGTTCAGTTGCAGCCGAATCAAATAAGGCGAGCGCAGCGAGCACACAAAAGCTCGGCTGTCAATTGCAACCC
>JANOKE010000697.1:0-1217 GCA_031419135.1 Gemmatimonadaceae bacterium | reverse complement strand
GAGTTGGATGGCGCGAGTGTGATGCTCACCGGGGTCACCGGGTTTGTCGGTACCTGGCTGCTTGAGGCATTGGCACACGCCCGACAGCACACCGGCTATCGGACGGACGCCGTGGTGCACGTGCGGAGTGTTGAACGATTTCGGGAGCGTGTGCCACATCTTGCCGCGGCAAACTGGATCACCACCATTGTTGGCGATATTCGTGAGTTGAGTCGTCCGCCAGTTCCAGTGGATTTTGTCATTCACGCGGCGTCCACCGTGTCGGCCAACGCGCACGCGGCAAACCCATTGGGCACACAGGATCTGGTGGTACGCGGAACGGAGCGGGTGCTGACCACGGCCGTGGAGTGCGAAGCGACGCGCGTGCTGCTGGTGAGTTCAGGTTCGGTGTACGGACGCAATGAACGCGCCGGTATTGGCATCAGCGAGAGTTCGCACAGCGACATCGACCCGTTTCAATCCGGCAGACTGGTCGCGGAATCCAAGCGCGCGGCAGAGGCGGCGGGCGCGGCGCTGGCCGCGCACTCACCGGTAGATGTCGTAATCGGCCGTGGCTTCGCCATGTCAGGTCCCTGGTTGCCGCTCTCGTCAACCTTTGCACTGGGCAATTTTGTGCGAGATGCGTTGGCCGGGCTCGACATCCAACTCACCGGCGATGGCACGCCGGTACGCTCGTATCTGTATGGCGGTGATGTTGCCACGTGGCTCTGGACACTGCTGCTGCGCGGCGGTCACAGCGAAGTGTTCAATGTTGGTTCCGAAGAGGCAATCAGCGTTGCCGACCTTGCACACCTTGTCGCTGGTCGAGCCCAACGGCGCGTTGTCAGCGTACCGGAAGTTCGTGGCGCAAGTGCGGTAGACTACTTTGTTCCGAATACAACCCGCGCTCGCGCTCTCGGACTGCGGTCACGCATCACGGTATCCACCGCAGTTGACCGCATGATGGAGTGGTATCGCGAGGCCGACGACACAATACTTTAAACCGCAGGGCGCGCAGGGGGCGCAGAGGATCCAATTGCGTTCCCCTGCGTCCCCTGTGGTTCAATTCGGTTGTTAAAGACAACGCATCGCTCCGGAACCGCCACCACGCGCTCCGCCCTTACCGTATCAACCGTCGCCGCCAACCCTGCCTTCACCGTCCCCTCAAGCCACCCCCGCTTCACCCACAATCCCGCCGGCCGCTCCGTCGTATCCGTCGGCACGCTCACCCGCAGCAA
>JANOKE010000696.1:0-7697 GCA_031419135.1 Gemmatimonadaceae bacterium | reverse complement strand
GCGACGCATGACGGAAGACGAGGGCACGTGGCTCGGACACGTGCTGGAGCACGTCGCGATCGAACTGCAGAACGTGTCTGGTGTCAAGGTCACCTTCGGCAAAACGCGCGAAACGGAACAGGCTGGTGTGTACGACGTGGTGTTCGAGTACGAACAGGAAGATGTGGGACTCGAAGCGGCCGAAGTGGCGCTGGATCTCCTGCATCACTTGCTGCCACCGGCGCTTCGACCGGAAGGGGAAAATCCGGCGTTTGATCTCGCCGACCGTCGCGATGCGTTTATCCGCTACGCGCAACGGCGCGCACTCGGTCCGAGTACGGCGAGCATCGTGCACGCGGCCGAGTCGCGCGATATCCCGTGGATTCGCCTCAACGAGCAGAGTCTGATCCAACTGGGGTACGGCTGCAATCAGCAGCGCATCCAGGCCACGATCACCGGGCGCACCTCGCACATCGCGGTGGAACTGGCATCGGACAAGGAAGAAACGAATCGCATTCTCGCCAACCTGGGTTTGCCGGTACCCAGGCAGCGATTGGTCCAAACGGCCGAACGCGCGGTATCGGCAGCGCTGCGCATCGGGTATCCGGTGGTGACGAAGCCGTACAACGGCAATCACGGTCGGGGCGTGTCGGTAAATCTCGCCACGCCAGACGAAGTGATCGCCGGCTTTGTACGCGCGCAGGAAATCTCCCGCAGTGTCATCGTGGAGAGCTTCATCACGGGACACGATCATCGCATGCTGGTGGTGAACGGCGAACTGGTGGCGGTCAGCAAGCGGGAGCCCGGCAAGGTTACCGGTGATGGTGTCCATACCATCGGGGAACTGGTCACCATGGTGAACGCCGATCCGCGTCGCGGCATCGGTCACGAAAAAGTGCTCACGCAACTGGCGCTCGATGAGCAGGCCATTGGCCTGCTCGCGAAGCAGGGCTACTCGGGCAGCACCGTGCCCGCGCCTGGCGAAAATGTGTATTTGCGTCTCACCGCGAATCTCTCTACCGGCGGTACTGCGGTTGACATGACCGATGTTGTGCATCCGGACAACGCCGAGATGGCAGTGCGGGCGATCCAGGCCATCGGGCTCGATGTGGGTGGGGTGGACTTTCTGTCACCTGACATGACGCAATCGTACAAGGAGATTGGTGGGGCGATCTGCGAAGTGAATGCCGCGCCGGGATTCCGTATGCATATGGCGCCCAGCGAGGGACGTCCGCGCGATGTGGCGGGCAAAGTGATCGACATGCTGTTTCCGCGAAATGCGCCCAGCACGATCCCGATCGCGGCGATCACGGGCACGAACGGCAAGACCACCACGGCGCGCCTGCTGGCGCATATCCACAAGTTATCCGGCAAGCGAGTCGGGCTCACCACCACCGATGGCGTGTACATCGACGGCCAGCGTACGGTGGAGGGCGACATGACGGGCCCCACGTCCGCGCGCATCGTGTTGAGTGATCCGGCGGTCGAGGTGGCAGTGCTCGAAACGGCGCGCGGTGGGCTGCTTCGCGCCGGCATGGCCATGCGACACGTCGATGTGGGTGCGGTGCTCAATATTCAACCCGATCATCTCGGTCAGCAGGGAATCGAAACACTGGCCCAGTTGGCCGAGGTGAAGCGCACGGTTGTGGAAATCGCGACCGACACGGCCGTGCTGAACGCCGACGATCCTCACACGCTGCGTATGGCGGCGCATACGCAGGCGAAGTTCGTCTGCTATGTGACTATGGATCCGGCGCATGCGCTGGTGCGCGAGCATATCCGCGCCGGCGGACGCGCCATCGCGCTGGAGGCAGGCGTGAACGGAGAGATGATCACGATCTACGATCGCGGCGCGCATATCCCGTTGTTGTGGACCCACCTCATTCCCGCCACCCTGGAAGGTCGCGCCACGTTCAACGTGCAGAATGCGATGTTCGCGGCGGCGATGGCGTTCGCGATGGGGGTTCGACTGGAAGATATCCGCCACGGACTGCGTACGTTTGACACCACGTTTTTCCAGGCACCGGGCCGCCTGAACGTCTACGACCAACATCCCTTCAAAGTGTTGTTCGACTACGGACACAATGCCCACGCGGTGGCAGCGCTGTGCCAACTGGTAAACCGGATGACACCAACCGGGCGTCGGCTGTGTGTGCTGTCGGCACCGGGCGATCGCCGCGACGAGGACATTCAGGCCATCGCGACGGCGGCGGCGCTTGCCCAGTTCGACCTGTACATCTGCCGACGGGATGACGCGTTGCGCGGACGCGGTGACGATGAGGTGCCGCGAATGCTGGCGCAGGGGCTCAGGGACCGCGGAGTCCGTGACGATCAGATCACGATCATGGTGGACGAGCAACAGGCGATCGAGACCGCGCTGTCGATGGCGCGGGCGGGAGACCTGTTGCTGATCTTTGCCGACGCATTGGCGCGCGGCTGGAAGCAGATCGTGAACTTCCACCCGGACGAGGCGGCGCGCGTGGCGCCTGCACCGCGTGCGGCGCGAGCGGTTCCGCGTCAGGCGGTGCACGAGGAGTCTCCCGCCGATGACCTCGGGCCGGCCAAACCCGCGAGTGGACCTGCCGCGCCGCCCGCCAAATGGAATGTGGACACGGAGCACGTGGTCCTGATGCGCGACGAGCGCGGTGTTATTCTGGCCCCTGAGTCGAGTGACTGAAGCCCCGGAGTACCTCACTCCGACAATTCTTGACTCACGCCGACTATTCGGACCGAACCTGTTTGACCAGCGGGTCGGCGCCGTGCTGGACGTCGAGTGCAGCGACGCCGACGGTCGTCGGGCCGTAGCGGCCTGGCCGACCGAAGCGCGGAAGCTCGCGACCGCATTGGGGTGGACTGATATCCACTGCGCGACGCGAGCGTCGCATCGGAGTGCCCGCCTGTTCCTGTCGGCTCCCCTTGACGGTCTCCTGACCGCAACCGATTTGAGTGAGTACGCCTGGGCCGCCGCAGAAGCGCACACGGCGCAGCAACCCATCGCCGATGCCACCCCTCTGCTTCGCGAAACGTACACACGCGAACGACAAGCGCTGCCGCATCTGGTAGCCATCTCGGAGTACGCGCGACAACGCGGGCTGTCATTTTCGCTCGATGATGACGGATGTTCCGTGGGCAGCGGTGTCGGCGTTCGAGTGGTCGCGCACACCGATGTCGCGGTCGATGACGCGACGGAATTCGACGACACGTGGGACGCTGCGCACGACGTTCCGGTGGCGTTGGTGACCGGTTCAAACGGCAAGACCACGACCACGCGCTTGCTGGCAGCCATGTGGCGGGCGAGCGGGCGCGTGACCGGAATGTGCTGCAGTGATGGCGTGTGGCGAGGCGCCGAACAATTGGTGTCGGGTGACTACACGGGCCCCGCTGGCGCGCGTCGCGTTCTGTGCGACCGTCAGGTGGAAGCGGCCGTGCTTGAAACGGCGCGCGGCGGAATGTTGCGACGCGGGCTCGCACTGAACCAGGTGCACGGTGCGGTGATCACGAATATTTCAGCCGATCACTTCGGCGAGCATGGCGTAGAGACGCTGGAAGATCTCGCCCACGTCAAGGCGATTGTGGCGCGGGCGCTTCGGCCGGGCGCCGCACTGGTCCTGAACGCCGATGACGACTCACTGGTGCCATTGGCTTCGGCGCTGGATGTTCCGGTGGTGTGGTTCAGTGTGCGTGATCACGGATGGACGCACGATGAGCCCACGCAGGCGGTCACGGTGCGCAACGATCGGCTGTTGTTGCGGCGCGAGCGTGAGTGGCACGATCTCGGCGCCGTGCGCCAGATGCCGATCACCCTCGACGGCAACGCCCGACACAACGTGGCCAACGCAGCCGCCGCCGCGCTGTTGGCCAGCGTGGTGGGGGTTCCGGTGGATGCCATCCGCGACGCGTTGTCCACCTTTGGCGCGTCGCCCGCCGACAATCCCGGTCGGCTGATGATTCGCACGGTGGGTGGTGTCACCGTCGTGATGGATTACGCGCATAATCCCGAAGGGATGGCGTCGTTGTGTCGAACCGCAGCCACTATCCCGGCCACACGGCGCCTCCTGCTGTTGGGTCAAGCGGGCAATCGCGACGACGTTCAACTGCGCGCGCTCGCCGCCACGGCGTGGCTCACGCAGCACTTCGATCGCGTGATCATCAAGGAGATGCCGGGCATGTTGCGGGGGCGGGCGACCGGTGAGGTGCCGGGAGTGCTGACCGCCGGGCTGGTGGCGGCTGGCGCATCGGCCAACATCGTGGCGTTGGCGCCAAGCGAGTATGACGGCGTGTGCGATGCGCTGCACTGGGCACTCGAGGGAGACGTGCTGGTGCTGGGTGTTCATGTCGAACGCGCGCGCGTACTCGCGCTGATGGATCAGCTGGCCGCACACGGATGGAACGCCGGCGACGTCGTGCCAACGGATTAGTTTCGGCATGCCGCCGCCTGTCCCCGGGGGCGAGGATGCGGACGGGGTGGGCATCACCGTTCGGTGTCAATCCATCACAATCGCCCCCGTCAGCGTTACACCACGGGAAGGTCGCGCGTCTTGGAAGTATCCCCAGACCGCGACTTTTTACGTTTGTCCTGATCCGTGTTCCCCAAATTTCGATTGATTCCCGCAGCCGCCACGATCCTGGCGAGTTTGACGGCGATTCCGGCCATGGGCCAGACACTCCCGGCAGCCCTGCCGTCTCCGCAGCAGGCGGAGGCGATGCTGCGCGCGCGCCCGGAATTGGCGGCGCAGTTGCGGCAGCGTCTGCAGGCCAGCGGACAGTCGCCGACACAGGTTCGCGCCCGCTTGGTCGCCGCCGGCTATCCCGAGCGGTTACTCGACCAGGTGATGGGTGTCGCGACCACGGGTGATGCAACGCGCGTCGGTGCTGATTCGCTGATCGACGCGTTGCGCTCACTGGGCATGGTGGACTCCAGCGACGCCACCGTGTTGCGGCGCATCGCGATTGCCAACAGCGCGAGCGCCACGCGCGCGACGGCGGGGCGAGACAGCGACGACCTCCGGAGCGACGGGCGTCGGCGTACCGGTGACTCAGACTACGATCGCGACGGCAGCACCGTGTTTGGACTCGACCTGTTTTCGCAGCCTACCACACTGTTCGATGGCAATGCCGGCGGCCCAGTCGACGCGTCGTATCGTCTTGGACCCGGAGATCAGCTCGTGCTGATTCTCACGGGCGACGTCGAGGAGGCCTACACCCTCGATGTCACGCGCGAAGGGTTTGTCGTCATTCCGGTGGTGGGACAAATCCCCGTGGCGTCACTCACGTTGGGAGAACTGGACAGCGTGCTGCGCAAACGATTGGCCCGCGTATACTCGGGACTTGGCAACACCACGCGGTTCTCGCTCAGCGTGGCGCGACTGCGTTCGAACCAGGTGTTTGTCGTGGGTGACGTGAAGCAGCCAGGCAGCTATCGCATCTCCAGCGCAGGCACCGCGCTGACCGCCCTCTACTCGGCAGGCGGTCCGTCGGATCGCGGGTCGTTGCGCGCCATCGAGATTCGCCGTCGCGGTGCAGCGGCGCAGAAGTTTGATATCTACAACTATCTGATTCGCGGTGACGCGTCCGGCGATGTGCGGCTCGAGAATGGCGATGTGCTGTTTGTGCCACCACACGGCGCGCGGGTGCGCATTCACGGCGGGGTGCTGCGTCCGGCCACCTACGAATTGCGCGCCGGCGAAACGCTGGACGATCTGGTCACGTCGGCCGGGGGATTCACCGATGATGCCTCGCGGCGCACTGTGCGCATTGAACGCATCGTGCCGCCCGCCCAGCGGACGGCCGAAGGCAGTGACCGCATTGTCCTCGACGTGGCGGTTTCCGACGCGCGCGAGCCGCACACCTGGACGGCCGTCCGCCTGGAGGGCGGTGACATCGTGGACGTACCGCGCGTGGCCACCCGCGTGCGACGTCGCATCACGGTAAAGGGCAATGTCTGGCAGCCGGGTTCGCAGGGGATCACCGCGAACGAATCGCTCACCGAAGCGTTGCTGCGCGCCGGCGGGCTCAAGCCCGATACCTATCTCGGCCGCGTGATTATCTCACGACTGCGCGCCGATTCCACGCGCGAGCAGGTTCGCGCCACGTTGCGTGATCTGTCCGGGGCAACGGTTGATCCCGTGATACTGCGCGAAGACGACGAAGTAACGGTGTTCTCACTCACGGAGTTCCGGGCTCCCCGCTTTGTGGCGGTGAGCGGTGCCGTGCTGCGTACGGGACAGTACGAGTATCACGAGGGTATGACCTTGCGTGATCTGGTGCTGCTCGCCGGCGGCTTGCATCCCAGTGCCGCACTCCGCGACGCGGAGATCGCACGACTGCCTCGCACTCGTGAAGAAGGCGTCATCGCCACGACACTGCGCGCGCCGCTGGACTCGTCGTATCTGGTCACCAGTTCGTCCATGGCTCCGAATGCGACAGAAGTCGCATTGGAACCATACGACAACGTGTTGATCTTCCGGCAGCCCGACTGGCAATTGCAGCAAACTGTGGTGCTGAGTGGCGAAGTGAATTATCCGGGCGTCTACTCGCTGCGCTCGAAGACCGAGCGACTGGCGGATCTGATCGCGCGTGCCGGAGGCTTGACCAACTCCGCGTATGCGGGTGGTATTACGTTTGCGCGCGCTGATGGCGGACTCGGACGCGTGGGTATTGATCTCCCGGGTGTGCTCAAGAATCCCCGGGACCGTGACAACTTGCTGCTGTTGGCCGGCGATTCCGTTCATGTTCCGCGTTTCAATGCCTTGGTTACCATTGCCGGGTCGGTCAACTCGCCGTTGGCCGTTCCGTACGAGCCGGGACAATCGCTGGGCCACTACATTCGCGCCGCCGGCGGAGCCACCACCGAGGGCGACCTCGATCGGGTGTGGGTGCAGCAATCCAACGGAAAAGTTGAAAGCCGACACTCAAGGCTCTGGTTCTTTTCGGCGTCTCCCGACCCCACACCGGGGAGCCGCGTCTTCGTGCCCGCGAAGGACGTCAACGCCAAGAAAGACTGGGCGCAACTGCTGGGAACAACCGCCCAGGTGCTGGGCAGCATCGTGACCATTGCCGTTGTCCTAAGTCGAACGAAGTAGTGCAACGCGTACTCGTCCCGAACAACGTCCGACAGCCCCACGCATGCTGAAACCTGAAAACTCGCCCTCTGTTCGTCGCCTCGCATGGCTCACGAATTGGCAGCTGGTCATTCTCGATACCACGTTACTGCTCTTTGCATGGGGGCTGGCCTGGACCGTGCGCTTCGAGGGTCTGGTCTGGCTGACCACGTGGCGCGAGACCGCGACGAATCACGCGCTCATATCGGTTGCGCTGTGGCTGGGGGTGAGTGCGAGCTTCGGGCTGTATCGCCGAGTCTGGGTGTCGGCATCCGTTGAAGAGCTGGAGGCGCTCCTGGTTACGCTCAGCGTGGCCGCTGCCGCCAACGTTGTGGTTGGCGTGTTTCTGCTGCCATTGACCGGGTTGGCCAATACGCGATTGCCGCTGTCGGTAATTTCGTCGCAGACCATGTACAGCCTGGCCGGCTTGGCGTTGCCGCGCGTGTGCGCCCGACTCTTCCGCTGGCACTCGGCGCGCTCCCGCCCGCGTCGCAAGGGAAAGCGCGTGCTGATTCTGGGCGCGGGCAACACGGGTCGATCGACAGCGCGCGAAATGATTGAACAGCCGCATCTCGGTTTCCAGCCTGTTGGATTCCTTGATGATGCGGCCGATCTGCG
>JANOKE010000695.1:0-11286 GCA_031419135.1 Gemmatimonadaceae bacterium | reverse complement strand
GCGATTTCCTGCAGTTTCGCGTTGCCGCTGAACTGCGCCAGCGCGCCCGGAATGACGATCACCGACTGCGCAAAAATGATCGGCATCACGCCAGCCGTATTGATGCGCAAGGGAATGAAGTTGCGCGCCGCTTCACGCTGTCGGCCACGCGCCATGGTGCGCTGTGGGATTTGTATGAGGACCCGTCGCGCCGCCACCGTGATGGCCACCACACCCGCTACCACCGCCACCATCACCAGTCCCAGCACTACGAGCGACAACGGCGCGATAGCACCGGTGGTCACGAAGTTCGCGGTTTGGATCAGCGCCGGCCACATGCGCTCGACGATCGAGAAGAAGATGATCAGCGAGGCCCCGTTGCCGAGACCGTTCTCCGTGATCTGCTCACCCAGCCACATGACGAAAATCGCGCCGGCGGTCAGAAACAGCATCATCTGGATCATGAACCACGGACCCGGACGCGATACGGCGGCCGGCAGCGATGCCGTGAAGAGCGCGAAGCCGTACGCCTGCACCAAGGCCAGCGCAACCGTGAGGTAGCGCGTGTACTGCGTCAACTTTTTCCGCCCTTCCTCGTCCTTCTGCATCTTGTCGACCGTTGGCAACACCGCACCACCAATCTGCACGAAGATACTGGCCGAGATGTACGGCATGATGCCCAACGCAAACACCGTGGCGCGGGACAGACCGCCCCCCACGAACATGTCATACAGATTCAACAGGCCGTTGTTCTGACGCGTGAAGAAGTCCGTCAGCGCCTGCACGTCAATGCCGGGCGCGGTGATATGCGCGCCCACGCGATAAATCACCAGACACAGAAACGTGAACGAGATCTTCGCCCACAACTCCGGTGTCCGATAGATATTCGCGAGGGCCTGCGTCGCCTGATTGCTCTCTTGCGCCATGAGACCCTGATAGTGGTCGGTTAGCCGTCGATGCGGCCACCGGCCGCTTCGATCTTCGCCTTGGCCGCCGCGCTCACCTTCACGCCGCGCACCGTGAACGCACGCGCCACGTCGCCGTTTGACAGCAGCTTCGCCGGACCATGACCCGTCCGGATAAGTCCCGCCGCAGCGAGCGTCTCGCTCGTCACTTCGTCTCCCGTTACCGTGCTGAGGGCATCCAGCCGCACCACCTGCGCCTCTTCACGGAATGGATTCGTGAACCCGCGCTTCGGAATACGACGCGTGAGCGGCATCTGGCCACCTTCGAAATGTGGCTTGCCACCGCCAGGTCCACCATGGCCGGAACGCGCCAAGGAACCCTTGTGACCCTTGCCAGACGTCTTGCCGGTGCCCGATCCCGGTCCCCGACCAATGCGCTTGCGCCCACGGTGTGAGCCCGGTGCCGGCTTCAGGTTGTGCAGTCCGATTTTCTCGACGCCTTCGGCGCCCGATATGTTCGACACGTGCTTACTCCTCCACCGGTGTCACCGACACCAGGTGACGTACATGCTTGAGCTGACCGCGCAGCGAGGCGGAATCCTGCTGCACCACACTCGCCTGATGATGACGCAAGCCGATCGCCTTAAGGGTCAGTCGCATGCGCCAGTTATGGCCGATGGCGCTGCGTACCTGCGTGACGAGCACCTTGCCCGACGTGGGCGCCTGATCCTTTGGCGTTTTGGCCGGGCCCTTGGACGGATGCCACACGAATGTACGCGGCATTATGCCACCTCCCCAACGACTGGCGAGGCGCCAACCACGGCCGCCTTGCGCGGATCATGCGCTTCGGTGCGCGACTTCGCGCGCGAACGATACCCCACTTGCGACACGTCGATCCCGCGTTCCTTCGCCACCTGCTCAACGGTGATCAGATGCGTCAGGCCGTCCAGCGCCGCGAGCACCATATTGTGCGGATTCGTGGAACCCAGCGACTTCGTGAGAATATCGTGAATACCCGCGCACTCGAGAATCGCCCGCACCGCACCACCGGCAATCACGCCGGCACCGGGCGCGGCAGGCTTCATCAACACCTTTCCGGCGCCATGCTTGCCCACGACTTCGTGCGGGATCGTTGAGCCGGTGAGCGGAATCGACACCATGTTGCGACGCGCTCCGTCTACTGCTTTGCGAACCGCTTCCGAAACTTCGTTCGCCTTGCCGGTCGCAAAGCCCACCTTGCCCTGACCATCGCCCACCGCGACCAGCGCGTTGAACGAAAAGCGACGACCACCCTTCACGACTTTCGCCACGCGGTTGATCGCAATCACGTTTTCGACCAGATCACTCTGTTCGCGCTCCTGCGCCGTACCGCGACCGCCATCGCGACCGCCACGACCATCGCGACCGCCGCCTGGCGCACCACCCTCACCGCCGGGTCCGCGTCCACGTCCCGCGCCACCACCAGGACCGCCCCCCCCCGGACCACCGCGGCCGCCGCCTGGGCCACCACGACCCGCGCCCGGACCGCCGCGACCGGCACCCGGGCCGCCACGTCCACGACCACCGGGTCCGCCACCACTGCGAGCGCTGCCGCCCGGCGCGCCACCTGTTCCTGCTGCGTTTGCCATGATCAGAACTCCAGGCCGCCCTCTCGGGCGCCATCTGCCACGGCCTTCACTCGGCCGTGATACTGGTAACCGGCGCGGTCGAATACGACCTTCGCGATGCCAGCCGCTTTCGCCTTTTCAGCAACCGACTTGCCGACTGCGAGCGCGCGCTCCGACTTCGTGCCGTTCATCCCTTCGTCGCCAACGGTCAGCAGCGTGCGCTGCGCGACGTCGTCCACGATCTGGGCGTAGATGTGCTTCACCGACCGGAACACCACGAGGCGCGGACGCTCCGAAGTGCCGTTCACCGCCTTGCGCACGCGCAGGTGGCGGCGTTTACGCCGCTCTGCATCGGTACGCGGAATCGCCATCTTCGCCATTACTTGCCTCCCGCCTTGCCGGCCTTACGCCGGACGACTTCGCCCTGATACTTGACGCCCTTGCCCTTGTACGGCTCGGGCTTGCGCAGACTGCGAATCTCCGCGGCGACCTGACCCACCAACTCCTTGCTCATGCCGTCAATCACGACCGTGGTCGGATTGGGTGCGCTGATCTTCACACCCGCCGGCGTCTTGTACTCGATCTGATGCGAGAAGCCCAACGATAACAGCGCGCCGTACGGCTTCATCTCGGCCTTGTAGCCAACGCCCATAATCTCGAGCGTCTTCTGGAATCCCTTCGTCACGCCTTCCACCATGTTCGCCACGAGCGTGCGCGTCAGTCCGTGCAGCGCCTTGTGACGCTCGTCATCCGACGGTCGCGTCACCACGATGTCGGCGCCTTCCTGCGCGACCGTGATGTCCGATGGCAGGGCGCGCGACAGCTCGCCCTTGGGGCCGTTGACTTTCACCTGGTTGCCGTGAATCGATATCGTGACCCCCGCCGGTACGGGAATCGGTCGCTTGCCAATACGTGACATGACGCCCCCTACCAGATGAGGGCGAGCAACTCGCCCCCAGTGTTGGTGGCGCGCGCCGTGCGGCCCGACATGAGGCCCTTCGACGTGCTCAGAATGGCCATCCCCAAGCCGTTACGCACGCGGGGAATCTCTGTCACCCCAACGTATTTCCGGAGACCAGGCGTCGAAATGCGCTTCGCTTCACGAATCACCGACTGGCCGCCGTGCGCATACTTGAGGATCACCCGAAGAACGTGCTTGCCGTCCTCGAGTTCCACGGTGCGATAATCCTGAATGAAGCTGCTCTCTTTCAGAATGCGCGCGATTTCGATCTTGATTTTCGAAACCGGCATGTCGACGCGGCGGTGCTTTGAGGCACACGCATTGCGGATCCGCGTTAACATGTCGGCAATAGGGTCGTTGAGACTCATGCTCGCTCAGTGCTCCCAGGGTATCTGCACGAGGCAGACCTGTAGGAAGTGGAAAAGGAGTGTTACCAGCTTGCCTTGCGCACGCCCGGGATGAACCCGTTCAGCGCCATGTCGCGCAACGCAATACGACTCAATCCGAAATGTCGCAGGAACCCGCGGGGCCGGCCGCTCATGTTGCAGCGGTTGCGCACCCGCGTGGCCGACGAATCACGTGGCAACCGGCGCAACGCGTTCCCCGCTTCGAGTTTCGCTTCCGCCGTACTTTTCGGATTGTTGATGATGGCCTTCAGCGCGGCACGTTTCGGTGCATGTCGCTGCACCAGGATCTTGCGCTGCGCATTGCGGGCCAGCTTGCTCGTCTTCGCCATGGTTTATCCGGAGTCTGAGGTCAGGCAGCAGCCGCAGCCGCGGCGGGCTGGGACACCTTTGGTGTCACCGGCTTGTCATCGCCACGAAACGGCATGCCCAGCTGGTGCAGCAATGCGAACGCGTGCGCATCCTTCGTCGCGGTGGTGACGAACGTGATGTCCATACCGTGAATCGACTCGACCATGTCGTAGTTGATCTCGGGGAAAATCATCTGTTCTTTCACACCCAGCGTGTAGTTGCCGCGTCCATCGAACGACTTGGTGCCCAAACCGCGAAAGTCGCGAATGCGCGGACACGCCACGGTCACGAAGCGATCGAAGAACTCCCACATCTTCGTGCCGCGCAGCGTCACCGACGCGCCGATTTCCTGGCCTTCGCGCAACGCAAAGTTCGAGATCGCCTTCTTCGCCTTGCGTCGCACCGGCTTTTGGCCGGTGATCAACGCCAACTCCTCAACAACCACGTCAAGCAGCTTCGGCTGTTTGGCCGCTTCGCCCACACCACAGTTCAGCACGATCTTCTCGAGCGTCGGAATTTCGTGACCGTTCGTGAAGCCGAACTGCGTCGCCAGGAGCGCGCGCACCGTTTGCTCGTAGTACGCCTTCAGCCGCGGTGCGGCGATCGTCAGCCCGGCACCGGCATGCGTGCGCTTGGTGAAATCCACCGCCTGACGCGGCTGGCTGGCCTTGGAGCTCTTCGAGCTCTTGCCACCCTTGGCACCGGCACCACCCTTCGCGCCCGCGCCGCCTTTCGCAGCGCCCTTCGACGCCCCATCCTTCTTGCCGCCAGCTTTGCCGCCGGCTTTCATGTCCTTGCTTGCCATTGTCGTAGCTCCGGGGCTTTAGCGAACGCGGGAAATGACTTCACCGCTCTTCACGCCGACCCGCTCCTTCGTCCCATCGGCATCGATACGCGTTTTCACGCGCGTCGGCTTCCCGGATCTGGAGTCGATCAGCATGACGTTCGACGCATGAAAGGGAGCAGCCATCTCGATGATGCCGCTCGTCTCTTCCGGTCGACGCGCCTTGCGGTGCTTCTTCACAATGTTGATGCCGTCCACTTTCACGCGGCCCGTCTTGGGGTACACCATCAGGACCTTGCCTTCCTTCCCCTTGTCGTCGCCCCGCATCACGCGCACGGTATCACCCTTCGTCACATGGATCACTTCGCGCGACGCCTTCAGCGCATGCCGTCCCGCGCCCAGTCGCTGTCCGCGGTCCGTCTTGTAGTACACGTTCGTCCGCATCTCAAAGCACCTCGGGCGCCAGCGAAACAATCTTCATGTACCGCTTCTCGCGGAGCTCTCGCGCCACGGGACCGAAGATGCGTGTCGCTTTCGGCTCGCCCTTGTCGTCAATGATCACCACGGCGTTTTCGTCGAAGCGGATGTAGCTGCCATCCTTGCGTCGCGTTTCCTTCACCGTGCGCACCACCACGGCCTTCGCGACTTCAGACTTCTTTACGGTGCCGTTCGGGAGCGCGTCTTTCACCGCCACGACAACCCGGTCACCCAGGCCCGCATAACGGCGGCGCGTGCCGCCCAGCACACGGATCACCAGGGCGCGCTTGGCACCACTGTTGTCCGCAACCTTCACGATGGATTCCTGTTGAATCATGGCTCGGTTCCCTTAGCGCGCGCGCTCAACGATTTCGACCACACGCCACCGCTTGTCCTTCGACAGCGGCCGGGTCTCCATGATGCGCACGGTGTCGCCCACCTTCGCCGAGTTCTCCTCGTCGTGCGCTTTCAGGCGACGCGTCCGCGTCACCATCTTCCCATACTGCGGATGCGGCATGCGCCGGTCGATGCGCACTACCACCGTCTTCTCCATCTTGTCGCTCACCACCAACCCGATACGCAATTTCCGCGCGGTGCGGTCGAGAGCGGCGCCCTGTTGCGAGGCGCCCGTCGCGTTCTGTATGTCTGCCATGGTTACTCGGTGCTCCGGTTAGCGGCCGCTGGCCTTGGTGGCCTTCTTCGCTGCCGCCTTCCTGGCGGCCGCCTTCTTCGCTGGCGCCTTCGCGGCCGCCTTCGGTGCGGCTGCGGTCGAACGCGTGATCCCCAACGCCCGTTCGCGCCGCACCGTCTGCAACCGCGCGATGTCCTTGCGGATGCTCCGCAGGCGCAACGGCTCCTCCAACGCTTCCGACGCACTGCGGAACTTGAGGCGGAAACGCTCCTCCTCGAACTCCGCGATACGCGCCGTCAGCTCACTGTCATCGAGCACGCGGATCTCTTCAGCCTTCATGGGTCACCGCCTCCTCGCGCGCGACAAACTTGGTCTTCACACCCAACTTGGCGGCCGCCAGTCCCATCGCTTTCTCGGCGAGTTCTTTCGACACACCTTCGATTTCAAACATCACGCGCCCTGGCTTCACCACCGCTACCCACATTTCAGGCGATCCCTTGCCCTTCCCCATGCGGGTTTCGGCCGGCTTCTTCGTGATGGGTTTATCCGGGAACACCCGAATCCATACCTTTCCACCGCGCTTGATATGACGCGTCATCGCCACGCGGCACGCTTCGATCTGTCGGCTGGTGACCCAACCCGGCTCCAGCGCCTGCAATCCGTACGTCCCGAAGGACAGTTCCGAACCGCGGTACGCGAGCCCTGTCATCCGGCCCTTGAACATCTTGCGGAATTTGACCCGCTTCGGACTCAGCATCGTTCAGTCTCCTCAGGCGCCGGTCGAATAGGTCTTGCCGCGACGGTCTTCCACGATCTCGCCCTTGAAGATCCACACCTTCACGCCAATGGTGCCGTAGGTGGTCTTCGCCGTGCTGGTGGCGTAATCGATGTCCGCGCGCAACGTGTGCAGGGGCACACGACCCTCATGGTAGCCTTCCACGCGCGCGATTTCCGCGCCGCCCAGACGACCACCTGCCTTCACCTTGATTCCCAGCGCGCCCATGCGCATCGCGCTCTGCACCGCGCGCTTCATCGCGCGACGGAACGAAATACGCTGGGAGAGCTGCGCGGCAATGTTGTCCGCCACCAGCTGCGCCTCGATTTCCGGACGCTTGATCTCTTCCACGTTGATCCCGACTTCCTTCCCCGTGAGTTGCGCCAGTTCGTCGCGCAACTTGTCGACTTCCGCACCCTTCTTGCCGATCACCACGCCCGGACGACCCGTATGGACCGTGACCACCACCTTGCCCGGCTTGCGCTCGATACACACATCCGAGATGGCCGCATTTTCCAGGCGCGCCTTGAGATACTTGCGCAGCAAGGCGTCTTCCTTCAGCAACGCCGGCATGTCCTTCTTCGCGTACCAGGTCGACCGCCAGTTCTTCGAAATGCCGAGGCGAAACCCGATCGGATTGGTTTTCTGTCCCATTAGCGCACCGCCTCCGCCACGATGATCTCCACATGACTCGTTCGCTTCACCACCGGCGTCGCACGGCCCATCGCCGCCGGCATCCAGCGCTTGAGCTTCGGGCCTTCGTTGACAATGGCCTTCGTGATCACCAACGCATCTTCATCCACTGACGTGTTGGCCGCACGCGCCGCCTGTTGCACGTTTGCCACCGCACTCAACAACGTTTTTTCGATTTGCTCCGCCGCGTGCTTTTTGGAAAACTTGAGCAGCGCCAGCGCGTCGTTCACACGCTGTCCGCGAATCTGATCGATCACCAGCCGCATCTTGTACGGCGACTGACGCGTCGTGCGCTGAATGGCGCGGGCCATGATACCCGTTTTCAGAATCTTGGCCATCGCTTACTTGCCTCCCTTCGGCACGCCGGTTGCCTTCTTGTCGGCCGCCTTGTTCCCCGCGTGACCGCGGAAGAGACGCGTCGGCGAAAACTCGCCGAGCTTGTGGCCTACCATGTTTTCCGTCACGTACACCGGAACAAACTTGTTCCCGTTGTGCACCGCGAACGTGTGTCCCACGAATTCCGGAATGATCGTGCTGGCACGCGACCAGGTTTTCACGACCTTCTTCTCGCCACGGGCACTCATCCCGAGAACTTTCGCCTCGAGGCGCTCCGCTACGAATGGACCCTTCTTGATGCTTCTCGACATATCGGCTCTCGGCTCTCGCTAGCGGATCATTGAGTGGCTTTGCCGCGCTTGCGGCCGCGCACGATGAGACGCTGCGACGACTTCTTCTTGTTGCGCGTCTTGACACCCTCGGGCTTGCCCCACGGGCTCACAACGTTTCGGCCACCGCGCGTCCGGCCGCCATGCGGGTGATCAACGGGATTCATCACTTCACCACGCACCTTCGGACGCTTGCCCAGCCAACGGCTCTTGCCTGCCTTGCCATGCGACTGCAATTCGTGCTCGGAATTGCCCACTTCGCCGACCGTTGCCATGCAGTTGCCGTGCACGAGACGCATTTCCGTACTCGCCAGCTTGAGCGTCACGTACTCGCCCTCTTTCGCTACCACCTGCGCAAACGTTCCCGCAGAGCGCGCCATCTGACCGCCCTTGCCGATCTTCAGCTCGATGTTGTGCACCGACGTGCCAAGCGGCACTTCCTTGAGCGGCATCGCATTGCCGGTTCGCACATCTGAACCCGGACCCGACACCACCGAATCGCCTTGCTTGAGTCCCTTCGGATGCAGGATGTAGCGCTTCTCGCCGTCGGCGTACTCGACCAGGGCGATGCGCGCCGAACGGTTTGGATCGTACTCGATCTCGCGCACCACGGCCGGCATGCCGTCCTTGTTGCGCTTGAAGTCGATGAGCCGATACTGCCGCTTGTGTCCGCCGCCGATGCGACGCATCGAGATGTGACCGTGATTGTCTCGGCCACCCGACTTCTTGATCGGCTCGACCAGCGACTTCTCAGGTGTCGAACGCGTAATCTCGGCGAAGTCCGACACCGAGCGGAATCGCGATCCTTTGCTGACTGGCTTGAACTGACGAATTCCCATGCGAATCAGCCCTCGAAGATGGCGATGGTGTCGCCGTCACGCAGCTTCACAATCGCCTTCTTGGTGTGGGGACGACGGCCGACGGACTGGCCGACCTTGCGCGACTTGCCCCGCGCATTGGACGTCCAGACGCCCGTCACCTTCACGCCGAACAGGCGTTCGATGGCGTCCTTGATGGTGTATTTCGTGGCGTCAGGCGCCACTTCGAATGTGTACTCACCGCGTTCCTGATAGGCGGCCGAGCTGCGTTCCGTGATGATCGGGCGCATGATGGTGCGATACAACGTGGTCATCGCTTAGCCCTCCGCCAACGTCGGGGTGAGTGCCGATGACTCGATCACGACGACATCCGACCAGAGAATGTGGTACGTGCTCACATCGCTGTACGGCATCACGTGGGCGCGTTCCAGATTACGAGCGCTCAGGTACACGTTCGGCTTGATCCCGTCCGTGAGCAGCAGCACCTTCTTGCCTGCCACTCCCAGCTTCTCGAACAGCGCAATCATGGTTTTGGTTTTCGGCGCGCTGTAGTCGAGCGCATCCACCAGCAGGACCGCATTTTCGCGCGCCCTGGCATTGAACGCACTCTTGCGCGCCAACGCCCGCACCTGCTTGGGCACGATCTGCGTGTACGACCGCGGGATCGGACCGAACACCGTGCCACCGCCCGGCCAGTTCGGCGCGCGAATGGACCCTTGACGCGCACGACCGGTGCCCTTCTGCTTCCAGGGCTTCTGGTTGCCACCCGTTACTTCGCCGCGCGTTTTGGTCTTGGCCGTGCCCTGGCGGCGATTGGCGAGAAACGCCTTCACCGCCTGATGCATGACCGGCATGTTGACCGTGCCGTCAAACGTCGTTTCGGGCAATTGGCGCATGGCGCCCTTCTTGCCCTGCGCCGAGTACACCGGCGCCTCGAATGTCGTGGTTTCTTCCGTCATGTTCAGCCCTGCTTGCGCACGAGCACGATGCCGTTGATCGGCCCCGCCACACTGCCGCGCAGGTAAACGAGATTGCGTTCCGCGTCCACCTTCTCGATGCGGATGCTGATGACCGTATGTTTATGGTTGCCGTACTGGCCCGGCATCTTCTTGCCCTTGATAACGCGCGACGGATCGGTACCGGCGCCAATTGAGCCAGGCTTGCGATGCTTCGTGTTGCCGTGCGTGTTCGGTCCGCCGTGGAAGCCGTAGCGCTTCACCACACCCTGGAAGCCACGACCCTTCGACGTGCCGGTCACCTTCACCCGCTCACCCGGCGTGAAAATGTCCACCTTCACCACATCGCCCACCGTGTACGTCGGCACCTCGGGGCTTTTCCCCGGGGCATCGTCGAGACGGAAGCTGCGGAGCACGGACGGCGGCGCCTCAAGGCCCGCCTTTTTCGCGTGTCCGACTTCAGCCATCGACGCCCGATGTCCGCGCGGTGTGCGCTCCCCCTTCTTGTTCTCGCGTGCGACGCGTTGTGCGCCGAATCCAAGTTCCACCGCCGCGAAGCCGCCATCCGCCACCGTTGTCACTTTCGTAACCGGGTTGGGCGTGGCCTCCACCACAGTGCAGGGCACTTGCTGCCCCTGCTCGTTGAATATCTGGGTCATGCCCAGTTTTTTGCCGATGATGCCGATCATGGGTACCTGGCTCTGTTGCGAGTCGCGGTCAGTAAGTACTGATCCGTTGGACTATCGAGCGACTCGCCGTGTGCGAGGAGCTCGTTGTTTTAAGACGGGAGAACTGGAGACGGGAGACTGGAGACTCCGGGAATGCAACGTCTCCCTTCTCCCTTCTTCCGTCTCCCATCTTCGATCACTACTCCACCTTGATCTCCACGTCGACCCCAGCAGGCAAATCCAGCTTCGTCAGCGCGTCCACCGTGCCCGGACGTGAATCCAGAATGTCGATCAGGCGCTTGTGCGTTTTCAGTTCAAACTGCTCGCGCGACTTCTTGTCCACGTGCGGCGAGCGCAGCACCGTCCACCGCTGCGTTTTCGTGGGCAACGGAATCGGTCCCGACACCTGCGCGCCCGTCTTTTCAGCGGTGCGCACGATATCGGCCGACGCCTGGTCGATCACAGCGTGGTCAAATGCTTTGAGGCGAATGCGGATGCGGCCAGCCATCTGGAGACTCTCGGTATAAGGAACTGCTGAGGGGTGCGTCGTCAGGACGACGCACCCCACAGTGGTTATAAAAAAAAGATCTTTGTTAAGACACCAGCGCCCAC
>JANOKE010000694.1:0-29102 GCA_031419135.1 Gemmatimonadaceae bacterium | reverse complement strand
CGTTGGACCCACCGCCAACGGATCGCGGCCACCGTACGAAGCGCACCCCGACCGCATGCCGATCTCGCTGCAGGATCACGGACATCCCGTGCGTTTCCGAAACATCTGGCTGCGCAACCTGGAGTAGCACCTATGATCCGCCAACAACTGCAAATCATCATCGTGGCCTGCGCGCTCACAACGGCCACAGCCCACGCGCAGTCAGTCCAGTATCGCTCGCCCGCCGGCATCGAATATCGCGCCCAGGCCGACACCGGCCCCATCGCCCGTGCCCAAACCGCTCTCGATGCCGACCCGAAAAGCGTGCAACGCGTGATCGCACTGGGCGTCGCACAATCCGGCGCACGACAGTTCCGCGAAGCCATCACCACGTTCACGCGCGGACTCGCCATCGCGCCAAACGATCCGCTGCTCTATCGCTGGCGCGGCCATCGCTACATCTCCGTACGCGAGTTCGACAAGGCACAGGCCGATCTCACGCGCGGCTATCAACTCGACAGTACCAACTACGGCATCCTGTTTCACACCGGCGTGCTGCGCTACATCAGGGGCGACTTCAGCGGCGCGGCCGCGATGTTCGCCAAAGCCCAGCCACGCGCACCCGATGGTGGCGAATTGGCCGGCAGTACCGATTGGCTCTGGATGTCGCTTTCGCGCGCCGGTCGGACCGCCGACGCGAAGGCCATGCTGGCCCGTCGACCTGATACGCTGCCCACCGCACCGGGATATGCATACGTCACACGCCTCAAGCTCTACCGTACCGAACTCACTCCCGAAACACTCTTTGCGCCCGCCGATACCGCAGACGTGCAGATGGCAACCTTGAACTACGGCCTCGGCAACTGGTACCTCGTGCGAGGCGACACCGCAAAGGCCAAGGCGGCGTTCCAGCGCGCCGTAGCGTCAGGTGGGTGGCCCGGCTTCGGATTCATCGTTTCCGAAGCGGAATTATCGCGAATGTCAAGGTAGGTGTTCGAGCCCGCAATCGGGTAGATTGAAGGAACCTCACACCGGTGACTACGCATGAAGGAATTCGAATTCGACGCCGACGGACGCCACTACACCTGCACCATCGTAGAGCGTAAAGGCGCCAGTGCCTCTTCCTGGTGGTGGTTCTCGGTCTCTGGCGACATGCAAAATTACGCGCCGTTCATGACCGCCACCAGCGATACGCGAGCCTCCGTACAGGAGCGCGTACTGCAGTTCTACAACAACCGGCTGTTCCAGCTGTCGCAACCTACGCAGCGCGGATCGCATTGGGCCAAACGCAATGTGCCGGCCGCGCAGCCCGCACAGCCCGTCCCGGAAGTCACTCCGGCGCTCTAGCCAGTAATTGTGTCAGTCGTGGCAGATCCACATTGCCACCACTCACAATCACGCCAACGCGCTTGCCCTGCACCATCGCGGGCGAGTCACACACGGCGGCCAAGCCCAGACAGCCGGTTGGCTCCACTACGATCTTCATGCGTTCGGCAAAAAAGCGCATCGCCTCCACCAGTTGCGCGTCACTCACCGTCAGCATGTCGTCCACATCTCGGCGAATAATGGCAAACGTCATCGCGCTCAGCGCCTGAGTCTGCGCACCGTCGGCTATGGTGGTTGGCGTAGCGATGCGCACGATCGCACCACTCCGAAACGACTGCTGTGCGTCGTTGCCAGTCTCTGGCTCCACACCAATCACTTTGCAGTGCGGTGACAACGCCCGCGCCGCCAACGCACTCCCACTCAGCAGTCCGCCACCACCGGTGCACACGAACAGGTAATCCAGCTCGCCCACCTCTTCGAACAACTCCATCGCCGCCGTACCCTGTCCCGCGATCACATCGGAGTGGTCGTACGGCGGAATGAGCGTCATGCCGCGTTGCTGCGCGAGGTCGCCCGTGAGCGCTTCGCGATCCTGCGTGAATCGATCAAACAGGATCACCTCGCCACCGTACCCACGCGTGGCATCGATCTTCGCCTGTGGCGCATCCACTGGCATCAGAATCACCGACGGCATGCCCAGAACCTGTGCTGACAGCGCAATGGCCTGCGCATGATTGCCCGAGGAGAACGCAATCACGCCGGCCGCACGCTGCGCCGCATCAAATTGCGACAGCGCATTGAACGCACCGCGAAACTTGAACGCGCCCATGCGCTGGAAGTTCTCGCACTTGAAGAACACCGACGCCTGAAGCCGAGTGTCCAGCGTGCTCGAACGCAACACGGGCGTGTGGTGGGCATGGCCGTCAATGCGTGACGCGGCGGCCACGACATCGGCGTAGGCAGGCAGAGTGCTCATAAGCGAATCGGAGGGAAGACGGTGGCAGGTCAGCCAATATATCCCACCCGAGCCGCTGCCGAACTAACCTTGCGCGGCATCCCCGACTCGACGCTCCGCGACAGCACGCGATCGTCTGGCCCCAACTCCCAGGCATACGCAATCATGGCCTCAGCCCTGTCTGTCTGCTCGGGGGGTTGCATTTGCACTTCCCCGCTTGACGTGACGCTCACCAACTGCATGTTGGAGAGGAGTCGGGGATATTGTGGAGTAACGCGCTTCCAGGAGACGTGAGTATATGCCGAACGCCCTGCTGTCTTTAGTCGAATCGCACCCGTTCGTGGGCGGTTTGGAACCGCGGCACATCCAGAAGCTCGCCCTGATGACCCGCGCGATGTGCTTCGACACGGGCCGAGTGATCTTCCCCGAAGGCGACCCTGGACGGGAGTTTTATCTGTTGGTCAAGGGCATGGTCGCGCTTGAAGTGACCTCCCACGGCAGCGTGCTCCGCGTGCAAACGCTGTATGCTGGCGACGAGTTCGGGTTCTCGTCGTTACTGACGGGGAAAACCAAAGTGCTGCAGGCACGCGCCCTCAGCCGCGCCGACGTGCTCGTGTTTGACGGCGTCGAGCTCCTGGAAGCGTTCAAGGAGGACACGGCCTTTGGGCTGGCCTTCACGCTTCGCCTGCTTGGTGTCGTGTCCGAACGACTGTCCGCCTCGCGTGAGCAGTTGCTCGACTTCTACGCGCCGGAGTCGAAGCGCGCGGGGACGTGAGTCGGTGAGATCCTTCGAACTCGACCTGCGCGATGGATTCCACAAACAATCAACCACATAGAGATCGTTTAGGTACCCGCTGTAACGTCGCCACGCTGTCCTCCGCGACCTCTGCGAACTCTGCGGTAGAAATTTCCAAACCAATCATACCGCAAAGGTCGCAAAGGACGCGAAGGACGATTGGTTCAACAACGTCGACTACATCCGCTCCAGCACCCACCCCGGAAAAATCGCCAGCACCAGCGTGGCCGCCAGGCACAGCAAACTCGCGCCACGCGCGAACACACCCGCCGGTCGATCACGATAGGCACCCGCCGAATCCGCTGTCGCCGCCGATGTATCGGCGCTCATGAACATCAGCTGGATCACCCGCAGATAGAAATAGATGCCGAGGTAGCTGCCTACCAGACCGATCACGGCATACGTGGTGTAACCCGCCGACAACACGTTCCTGAAAATCAGAAACTTGGCCACAAAGCCCGGAAACGGCGGGATACCCGCCAGCGACAGCATCGCGATACCGATCATGGTTGCGGCAAACGGATTGCGACGCCACAGCCCCTTGAGATTCTCCAACCGGTCGCGTTCCGTGTCGGAATCGCTGGCCGGCAACGCGGCAAACGCCAGCACATTCAGGATTCCATACGCCAGCACGTAGAACAGGACCGCTTGAAAACGTCCTGCGCCATCGCCCAGCAAGGCGTAGAACAGGTAGCCCGCATGCGCGATGGACGAGTACGCGATCATGCGGCGGAATGACGGCTGACGCATCGCCGCGAGATTGCCCCACACAATGGAAATGAGCGGGAAGATCGCCAGCAGGTTGACCACCGGCGACACCACTGGCGCGACTGAGAACAACCGCACCACGGCCAGCAGCACCCCGCCTTTCACTATCGTGGCCATGAAAGCCGTGACCGTCACACTGGCGCCTTCGTACGCGTCTGGTGCCCAGGCATGAAACGGCACGATCGCTGCCTTCAGGAAAAAAGCCAGCAGCACCAGCACCACCGCCGCGCGCGACATGAGATCGCTGCTGCCCAGGGCCGTCGCAAACACGCCAATCTCCATCGAACCCGATGCGCCGTACAGGAACGACACTCCCATCAGGAACATCGCCGTGGCCGTCCCGCCGAGTACGAGGTACTTGAGCGCCGCTTCCGCACTTTCCGGACGCCGATAGGCCAATACGATCAGTGCGTATATTGGCAATGACATCAGCTCGAGACCCAGAAACATGATCAGAAAACTGTCGGCCGAAATCAGCAGGCACACGCCGTACAGCGACGACAACAGCAACGCCGGAAACTCGCCACCGTCAAAATCGTCGCGCGACATCAGCAGCACCGGCAGTGACAGCCCCAACACGACAGCCTTGGCAAGCAATGTCGATGGCGCCACAGAGAACTGTCCGGGAAAGGGCGCGCCGCTAAACCCGCTCACGTACATGCACACAGCCACTCCGGCCGCTGCCGCGACCGATGCGACGGCCAGCAATAACGCCGCCCGCGACCACTTCCCGAGAATCTCGACCGCCAGCATCAGTACAATGCCCAGCAGCAGCAGATGTTCCGGCAGCATGGCCTGAAACGCAAGCTGATTGTTCACGGCGCACCTGCCGTTGCCGAGCCAGTCGGAAGCCGCGAGGTGCGTACGAGCTGTTGGTACACCTTGGCCGCACCCTCCGAATTGCGCATGGCGCTGTCCGGAAACAACCCCAACCCGAACACGGCCACCACGATGAGCCCCAGAATCGCGCGCTCCCGGCCACTCAGGTCGGACAGCGGTTGATGCGGTGCCTGCGCCGTTCCAAACAGGAAACCAAGCGCGAAACGCAACATGTAGAGTGCTCCCAGCACGACACCAGTTACCGCGAGCACTGCCAGCACCAACGGGAAGGAATTGCCATTCATGTACATCGGCCAGGCGGCCTTGAACGCACCCAGCAGCACCAGGAACTCGCCGGTGAATCCGCTGGTGGTGGGAAGCCCCACCGATGCGAGCGTGAGCACCATGAAGAACACCGAATACACCGGCAGCAGCCTGGCCAGGCCCCCGTACGCGTGAAGATCACGGGTGTGGCAGCGTTCATAGATCATGCCCACCAGCAGGAACAACCCGGCCGCCACGAGTCCGTGACTCACCATCTGGATGATGGCACCCTGGATGCCGAGGATATCCAGACTCAGCAGGCCCAGCATCACATAACCCAGATGGCTGATCGATGAGTACGCGATGATTTTCTTGATGTCGTTCTGCACCAGCGCCAGACACGCGCCATAGATGATGCTCACCACCGCCAGCGTCATGAGTGCCGGTGTGTACACCTGCGTAGCGTCCGGAAAGAGCGGAAAGCCAAGCTTCATGAAGCCGTAGGTGCCCATCTTGAGCATCACGCCGGCCAGAATGACAGAGCCAGCCGTTGGCGCTTCCACGTGCGCATCTGGCAACCACGTGTGCAGTGGCACCATTGGCACCTTGATCGCAAACGACAGCACGAACGCGCCCAGCAACAGCGTTTGTGTCTGCAATGGCAAACGCGCCGTGTACAGATCGGCAAATGCGAAGGAAACAAGACCCGACGAGCGCTGCAGCGAGTACACCAGATAAATCATCGCGGCCAGCATGAGGATGCTGCCGAACGCGGTGTACAGTACAAACTTGATGGTGGCGTAGATGCGCCGTTCCCCGCCCCAGATACCAATCAACAGGAACATCGGGATCAGCATCGCTTCCCAGAACAGATAGAACAGGAAGAGATCCTGCGCCACAAAGGTGCCCATCATCGCGAACTGAATCAGGAACACCATCGCGTAAAAGAGCTTCACGTCTTTCTGGATCGCACTGAAGGCACCGGCCACCACCAACGGCCCGAGAAACGCCGTCAACAGCACCAGCAACACGTTGAACCCGTCCAGCCCGATGTGATACGACACGCCCCACGCGGCAATCCACGGCACGCGCGTTTCGAACTGCAATCCCGTCGCGTCGCTCGCAAACTGCAGATAGAGCCACGCCGCAAGGGCAAACTGCACCGTCATCAACGCCAACGTGAGTTGGCGCGTGAGCTGTGGCGTGTCCGCTGGCACCAACATCAGCAGCGCAATGCCCAGGAGCGGCAGGAACAACACCAGATTGAGCATGGTGGACTCAGCCAAGTCCCCCTCCCCAGCTCCACAGCAACGCGATCACGATACCAACCAGCACAAAGAGGGCGTACAGATGCAGACTCCCGGTCTGCACGCGGCTGAGCACACCGGCCGTGCGCTGTCCCAGCGAGGCCAGACCATTCAGAGCGCCGTCAAGAATCGTCCGATCACCAAGGCCCAGAAACACATGCTCGGACAGCCAGTACAGCGGCTTCGCCAACACGCGATCGTACAGCTCGTCCACAAAATATTTTCCCGAGAGCAGCCGGTGTGCGCCGGCGAACCGCGCACGCAATCCTTCGGCACGCGTTGCCGGTCCGCCATAAATGAATGCGGCACCAGCCAGTCCCAGCAGTGCCAACACCAGGGACACGATCACCAATGGCGTCTCGAGGTGGTGCAGCTCGTCGGCGACCACCGGAAGCGGCAGCTGCGGCTCAAGGAAATGCGCCAGTGACAACGCGCCGCCCACCGACGACAACACCGCAAGCACGACCAGTACACCGGTCATCGACACCGGTGACTCATGAATATGATGGGCCACATCATGATCCACCCGTGACGTGCCCATGAAGGTGAGCCACAACAAGCGGAACATGTACAACGCTGTCATGAGTGCCGTGAGCGCTGCCACGCCCCACAACCATGGGGATCCACCGTTTGGGCTCGCGTAGGCGTACCACAGGATCTCGTCCTTCGACCAGAATCCGGCGAGCGGCCAAATGCCGGCGATCGCCACCGTCGCCACGGCGAACGTGCCAAAGGTCCACGGAATCTTCCGCGCCAGTCCACCCATCTTGCGCACGTCCTGCTCGCCCGAAAGCGCATGAATCACACTGCCGGCGCCAAGGAACAGACAGGCTTTGAAGAACGCATGCGTGACCACGTGAAAGATCGCCACGCCATATGCGCCCACACCAAGCGCCAGGAACATGAAACCCAGCTGCGAAATCGTGGAGTACGCCAGCACCTTCTTGATGTCGGTTTGCACCAGGGCAATCGTGGCCGCGAAGAACGCGGTCGCCACACCGATCACCGCAATCACCTGCGACGCCTCTGGCGCATGCACATACACGCCCGACATGCGGGCCACCAGATATACACCGGCCGTGACCATCGTGGCCGCGTGAATCAGCGCCGACACCGGCGTCGGACCCGCCATCGCATCAGGAAGCCACACGAACAGCGGAATCTGCGCCGATTTTCCGGTGGCACCGATAAACAGCAGTATGCCCACGACACTGGCCGACACCACCGGCGCGGCACTGCTGTTGAACGCCGCATTGATGACGTCCATGTCCAGCGTGCCCAGCGCCTGATAGAGCAGGAACATGCCCAGCAAAAAACCGGCGTCACCAATGCGATTGGTAATAAAGGCCTTCTTGCCGGCGCGCGCATTGGCCAGATCGTCAAACCAGAAGCCAATCAACAGGTACGACGCAAGCCCCACACCCTCCCATCCAACAAACAGCACCAGCATCGACCGACCAAGCACCAGCAACAGCATGAAGAACAGAAAGAGATTGAGGTACGCAAAGAAGCGTCCATAGCTCTTGTCGTCCTTCATGTAGCCCGTAGAGTACACGTGAATGGCCGAACCCACACCGGTCACGATCAACGTCATCACCGCGCTCAGGCGATCGAAGTAGAACGTGATGTCGAATGCCTTTCCGTCAATCAGCGCCCACCGATACACCGGCTCCACAATGGGCGCATAGCCACCGCCGCGCAGATCGAGAAACGTCTTGATGGTGAGCAGGAACGCAGCCAGCGGCAGACCACACGCCACCACGTTCACGAATCCTTTGCCAACGCGGCGACCACCCAACTCAGTGGCCAACACGCCGTTCAGCAGGAACCCCAACAACGGCAGCAATACAATCGCGGCCAGTGCATGCGAAAACGCCGGTGACATGGTCGCCTATCCCTTGAGATCGGTGTAGGCGTCCAGATCAAGACTGCGCCTGCGACGCACCAGCAGCAACACAATGGGAATGGCGATCGCGATTTCCGCCGTGGCCACCACAAACGTCAGAAACACCAACACGCCGCCGGCCGCCACCGTGCTTCGGTGCAAGAAAGTGATGAGACTCAGGTTCACGCCGTTCAGCATGAGCTCCATGCACATCAGCATGATCAGGGCGTTCCGCCGCACGATAACGCCCAGGAGTCCCAGCGAGAAAAGCGCGATAGACAGCCAGAGCAGCGCCTGATGCTTATCCATGCGCTTTCCGACTCACCTTCACCACGGCCAGCGCCGCCACAATGGCCGCAACCAACAGCACGGTGGTGAGTTCAAACGGCAGCCAATAGTCGCGCAGAAACAGCGTCGAGAACTCGACTATACCAAATACGGTGCCATCCGGAACGGCAGGCACCAGGGCCGGAGCCACCGTGCGCCAGGCACTGATACCCAGCAGGCCCACCAGCATGGTGAACGCCAACACGCCAGGCACCAGCAGATTGGAGTAGCGGCGATTGCCGGGTGCCTCACGCACTTCCAGCAGCATGATCACGTACACCATGAACACCATGACGGCGCCCACGTAGATCAGCACCTGAAAGGCCGCGATGAAATGCACCCCCAGCAAGCCGTAAATGGCGCCGAGCGACACCATGGTGGTGATCAGCGCCATCGCCACGCGCATCGGTTCCCGCAGCATCAGCATCAGGACCGCGCCCAGCAGTGCGAGACCGCCGAAGAGCGCGAGAATCAGTGAGTCGAGGATACGTCGCCTCGCAGGATCGGGTCGCCACCCTTCGGGGGATAGGGCTTGGCAACGTCTTGGTGAGGGTTCCAGGTGAGCATCTCATCCATGGTCAACCACATGTTGAAGCGATCGGTCGAGGCAAGCCCGGGAGTGTCCGGAACCATACGGATGGCGTCTTCCGGACAGGCTTCGATGCACAGTCCGCAAAACACACAGCGCGAATAGTCGATCTCGAACCGAATCGGAAACTTGGGATGCGCCGGATCCGACGCGTCAAAACCGGCTTCGATCTCGATGACTTTGGCCGGACACACCGTGGCGCACATGTTGCACGCAATGCACTGCGGCGAACCGTCGGGACGCTGCGTGAGAATGTGCTTGCCGCGATTGCGTGGCGCGTAGTCCGCCCGCTTCTCTTCGGGATAGTACGTGGTGAGGGCGCCTTTCCGGCCAGTAAGCCAGCGCGCCATGTTACGAAGAAAGATCCCGGTGGTGATGGACAGACCACGCACAATCTCCGGCAGATACGCCCGCTCCCACATCGACATCGTGGGCTCATTCCAGTACACCTTGCGAGTGTGCGCTTTCGCGTTGTACCGCAACTGCACCAGCGCCTCGGCACCCTTCACGTTCGCGGGCTCCGTGCGTGCCGGCAGGTTCGGGCTCATGGCGTGCCTCCTTGCTTCATCCACACGATCAGCGCGGTCACCGAGAGATTGATCAGCGTGAGCGGCAACAGCAGCTTCCACGCAAAAGTGAGCATCTGGTCGTAACGGAATCGTGGCAGCGACCAGCGAATCTGAATCTGCACCACACACATGAACGCCACTTTCGCCAGAAACACGGCCAGTTGTGTGAGCACCACCACACCATGGCTCATGGTCACCAGGTGTCCGCCCGGCAATGCAATACCGGCATCGTTCATGAACGGCAGGTTGTAGCCACCCAGAAACAGAGTGGTGAACAACGCCGCGACGATCGCAATCTCAATGAACTCGGCGAACATGAACAGCCCCATCTTCATGGCGCTGTATTCCGTATAGTACCCCGACACCAATTCCGATTCCGCTTCCGGCAAGTCGAACGGAATCCGCTTGTTCTCGGCGATAGCTGCCGTCAGAAACAAAATGGCCGCGAACGGTTGATAGAACACCCCCCACGCCGGCAACACGCCCCAGATCATACCCGATTGCTGCTGCACCATATCGCGCAAGTCGACCGTGCCGAACACCAGGATCAATCCCATGACGGTGAGGCCCATCACCAGTTCGTAGGAGATCATTTGGGAGCCGGCGCGCAAACCACCCAACAACGAGAACTTGTTGTCCGAACTCCAACCCGCGAGCATGGTGCCCAGAATCGTGAGGCCACTGAACGCGAATACCACCAACAGGCCAGCATTGAGATTGGCAATCTGCATCGGATACGTGCGCCCGCCAAACCACGGCGCCAGCGCCGGAATCAACCTGCCCGGATCCAGCATGCCGCCAAACGGGATCACGGCGAACACCAGCAGCACCGGTGAGAACACGATATACGGCGCCAACGTGTAGGCCAGTTGGTCGTATGTGCGCGGCTTGAAATCTTCTTTCAGCAGCATTTTCATGCCATCCGCCATACCGTGAAACAGGCCCATCCACACCAGCCGGATCTTCGTAAAGGGCACGCGAATATAGGCGCGATTCGCCCCAATGCGATCCGACATCACGGCCGCCTGCTTGCGCTCCACCCAGGTAAGCAGGCCGCCAAACCCCATCAGTACCCCGATCGAGGCGGAAATGAAGATCAGCGCAATCACCAGATCGGGAAGCATCAGCGGGTTCCCGCCACGTGTGCCATCGCGGCCAAAATAGACTCGAAAAGCATTTGCGCATCGGCCACACCAGGCGCTTTGGCAAAGCACCGTTCGAAACCGGTCACGACGCCCTGGAAGTTCGTATAGTGCCCGTTGCGTTCTGTCTGCACGCTGATCGGGATCAGCACGTCGGCTCGCGCGTTCTCCGGCAACACATACGACGTGAGCAGCACAACACGCGCCGCGCTCGGAATGGCGCTGAAGTCTGCGCCTTCGCCCCATACGAACACCACATCGGTATCAGCCGGAATGGCCTGCGCAACATCGGCCGGGAGTGCCGCATACAGCGCGCACGCGGCCGCCTTGTTGGGGTTCTTGTCCGGCTTGATGAGCACATCGTCTTCGATCCGCTCGCCGGGCTGTGGCAACCAGTCGGCTTTCACATAGCTCGTGAATGACGGGCCCAATGCGGCGTGAAACGCCGCCAGCTCTTCGTTGGAACCCCAACTCGATACCAGGGCCACTGCCCGACTCGCCGAGCCGATAAGCTCGGCGGCAGCACTGATCGCCGCGTCCAACGAAACGGCGGCACCGTGCACCATCGGCTGTCCGGTGCGCTCGCGCTCGAAAATGCGGGCCAGGTCGCGCGCCTTGTTGCATACCCACGGCCCGTTCACCGCCGGATTGTCCAGTGGTGTAATACGATCAATGCGCGTATTCAGACGACCATCGAGCGCGAGCAGCTTCCACTCCGGCTTGCGGTGCCAGATGTTGATACTGCAGCCGCGCTCGCACCCCGGACACACCGACGGCGTCGCCTTGAGATACCACACGCGGGCGTGATCGAGCAGCTCGCGAGATAACAGGGCGCCCACCGGACAGATATCAATCACGTTGTCCGAGTACGCATCCTCATCGAAGTTCACGTCGGCGGCTGGCCGAATCAGCGAATGGTCGCCGCGATTCTGCACACCCAGGGCGTTGCTCTTCGAGATCTCCGCCGTGAACCGCACGCAGCGCGAGCACATGATGCACCGTTCGTTGTCCAGCATGATGCGCTCGGACAACGGATAGAACTTGGTGGCCTGCGTTTTTGGATCGCGTGACAGCGATGGCATGCCGTTGTACGCAAAGTGATGATCCTGCAGCAGGCATTCGCCCGACTTGTTGCAGATCCCGCAGTCCACCGGATGGTTGAGCGTGATGAACTGCATGGTGTCCTTCCGCAGCTCTTTCACCCGCTCGGAATCGGTAAGCACACGCATGCCCTTGGTGACCGGCATGTTGCACGAGATGTCGAACCAGGCACCCCCCTCGGCCTCCACTTCCACCATGCAGATGCGGCAATTGCCGGGCACCGAGAGCTGTGGATGCCAACAGAAGGACGGGATGTCGATGCCCGCTGCCACGGCCGCCTGCATCACCGTCTGTCCCGTCATGGCCTGCAACGGCTGGCCGTTGATGAAAAACTCAATCATGGCTCAGAACCTCCAACCGACCGTCATGCATCGACCGCCCGTGTTCGATGTAGTACTCGAATTCATGACGATACTTGTCGAGAATTCCCACCGTGGCATAACCCGCCGCATCGCCGAGTCCGCAAATGGTGGTGCCATCGTTGGCACGTGAGATCTGATACAGCCGATCGATGTCCGTGGGCGCACCGCGACCTGCCACGATGCGATTGCTGATCTTCTCCAGCCACCCCATCCCTTCACGGCACGGCGTGCACTGTCCGCACGACTCGTGATGATAGAATCGCATCATCACCTGCAGCATCCGCACCATGCATGTGCCTTCCGCCACCACGATCATCCCCTGCGAACCCACCTGCGATCCAGCGTCGAGGAAGTCCTTGTGGTCGTAGGCCAGCGGCATGATCTCGGCGGCCGTGAGCACCTTGGTGGAAATGCCTCCGGGAATGACGCACTTGAGCGCCGTTCCACCAAGCATGCCACCGCATTCGTTGGCCAGAAAGTCGGCGAACGGATAGCCGTACTCCAATTCGTACACGCCGGGCGTGTTGATGTGACCCGACACGGAGACCAGCGACGTGCCCGGACTCTTGGGTGTACCAATCGCCTTGAACTCCAGCGCGCCGTGATTCACGATGAACGGCACGTTGGCGATTGTTTCCACGTTGTTCACCACGGTGGGCTTCTGATACAACCCCTGCACCGTGAGGCGTGGCGGACGATTGCGCGGATAGCCCTTCTTGCCTTCCAGTGACGTGAGCATGGCCGACGCCTCACCACACACGTAGGAGCCCGCGCCCCGATAGATCACCAGATCACACGAAAACTCGCTGCCCAGAATGTTCGCACCAAACAACCCGGCCGCGTAGGCCTCTTCGAGTGCCTCCGCCAGGCGCCGATAGGACAGGTCGAACTCGCCGCGAATGTAAATGAACGAGTGACGTCCCTGCAGTGCATACGAACCAAGCAGCATCCCTTCCAGCACCAGGTGTGGGGCGTGCTCCAGCAGCCAGCGGTCCTTGAATGTGCCGGGTTCGCCCTCATCGGCGTTCAGGCACAGGTAGTGCGGCTGACCATCATTGAGCTTGATAACGCCCCATTTGCGGCCGGCCGGAAAGGCCGCCCCGCCGTGACCCAAAAGGCCCGACGCCAGCACTTCCTTGGTCACCTCTTCCGGCTGCATCTCGCGCAATGCCTTGGCGATGGCCTGATACCCGCCGCGCGCCGTGTACGCGGCCAGCGTGTGCGACGTCTCGGTGATCGCGAAGTCCATGAACACCCGGCGACCGGTCATCGCAAACGTTCCGGCGACAAGGTCGCGAGCAATGCATCCACCGTAGCCGTCTGCAGATTTTCGTGGTACGTGTCGTTCACCATCATCATGGGAGCGGTGCCGCAGGACCCGAGACACTCTGCCGTGGTCAAGGTGAAGCAACCATCGTCGGTTGTTTGTCCGGGTGCGATCCCCAGCGACTTCGTCAGATGGGCGAGCAGTCTTTCGGCGCCACGCATTGAGCACGACACGTTGTGGCACACCTGCAGGTGGTAGCGGCCGATGGGCTTCCGACGCAGCATGGTATAGAACGCCAGCACTTCTTCAATCTGGATGCGTGGCACGCCGAGGTACTCGGTAAGCTCCTCGATATCGCGGTCAGCGACATATCCACGGTCTTCCTGAATGCGGCGAACACAAGGAATCACCAGCGACGATTCGAAGCCCGCCGGATAGCGTTGCTTCATCACCTCGAATTCGGGGATCAAGTGCTTCATCGATCGCACTCCCCACCAATCATGTTCACCGAACCGAAGGTGGTGACCACATCGGCCAGTTGGCCGCCGTCCAGCATGCGATGCACGCCACCCATGTGCACAAAACTGGGACTGCGCACATGTACCTTGTGCGGCACGCCGCCTCCTGCGCTCACAATGTAGTAGCCCAGTTCGCCGTTGGCCGCTTCGTGCGCCAGATAGATGTCGCCCGCCGGCACCTGCGGACCTTCCATCACCAGCTTGAAATGATTGATCAGGGACTCGATCTCCGTGTAGACCAGCGTCTTCGGCGGAAAAATGCACCGTCGGTCATCCACGTTGATGGGTCCGTCCGGCAGCATGTCCACCAATTGACGGATCATGTGCACCGACTCATCCATCTCGCGCATCCGCACGTAGTACCGGTCGTAGTTGTCGCCGTTGATCCCAACCGGCACCTCGAAGTCCAGTTCGGCATAGGCGAGGTAGGGCGTATCCTTGCGCAGGTCACGCGGCGCGCCGGTGGAACGCAGGATCGGACCCGTGAAGCCCCAGTTGATTGCGTCGGCCGTGCTGATCACGCCCACGTTTCGCATCCGATCGATGAAGATCCGGTTGCGGTCCACCAGTCCGTGCACGCGACCCACGAACTCCTCGTACTGCGTGAGAATCTCGGCGAGTCGCGTGAGCCAGCCGTCAGGGAGATCCTCGGCGAGCCCGCCAATACGACCGTACGAGTACGTGATACGCGCGCCAGTGAGTGCGGCCAGGTGCTCGTACATGTAGTCGCGTATCATCACCAGATAGAGGAACGCCGTCATGGCGCCCAACTCCATCAGCGCGGCCGCCACACACGTGAGATGATCCGTGAGTCGCGAGTACTCCGACAGCAGCGTGCGCAGGTACTTGGTGCGTGGCGTGATCTCGATGCCCATCAGGCGTTCCACCGCGTCGCAGTAGGCGAAGCCGTTGATCAGCGCCGAGCAATAGTTCAACCGATCGCAATAGGGAATGAGGTTGTGCCACGTGTGGTCTTCACATTCCTTCTCGAATCCGCGGTGCAGATAGCCGCAGTGCACATCGGTGCGCAAAACGCGCTCGCCATCGAGTTCCGCGATGATCTGCACCGTGCCATGCGTGGCCGGATGCGACGGTCCGAGATTGACGATCACCGATCCTTCGCGCGAGTGCGACGTGATCGCGGATCGAACCGGATTCGGAATAATGAGCTCGGCGGTCACCGTCTAGAACCGGTAGGGCACGAGCGGTTGCTCGAATTGCTTGGGATAGTCCTTGCGGAGCGGATGGCCTTCGAAGCCCTCATACAGCAGGATAGGGCGCAAGTCGTCGTTTCCGTCGAACTTGATGCCGTACATGTCGTGACATTCGCGTTCCATGTATCCCGCGGCGCCGTATAACGGACGCAGCGTGGGAACGTTGGGCGCGGCTTGCGACACGTGCGTCTTGAGACACACCCGCACCTTGTGTGTGGTGGAATAGAAGTGGTGCACCACCTCGAAGCGCAGCGTCCGATCGGGCCAGTCCACCGCCGTGACGTCGAGAAACATGTCAAACCCATGGATCGACTTCAGGCGCTCAACCGTGACCAGCAACTGGCCTGGTTCGATCTCGTACACCAGGACGTCATGCGATACCGCCGCTCGGCCACCGTCCTGTGAAATCTCCTGCTGCAGCACCTCGAAAATGGCCGGAGACACGATTAGAACTTGTCGTTGATGATGTGATGCTGGCCATTCGCGATGATTTCCTGCAATTTCATGATGCCATCGATTACCATCTCCGGTCGGGGCGGGCAACCGGGAATGTAGATGTCCACCGGGATGATTTTGTCGATGCCGGGCAGCGATGCGTAGTTCTGATAGAACCCGCCACTGGTTGCACAGACGCCAAACGCCATCACCCACTTCGGCTCGCACATCTGTTCGTACACCTTTCGCAGAATCGGCGCCTGTTTCTGCGTGACCGTGCCGACAATCATCAACAAGTCGGCTTGTCTTGGCGAGAAGCGCGGCAGGGCGGCGCCAAATCGGTCGGTGTCATACGCCGACGCACTCACCGCCATGAACTCCATGGCGCAGCACGCCGTCACGAACGGATACGGAAACAGAGAGAACTTTCGCGCCCACCCAACCAATTCGTCCTTCTTGGTGGTGAGGTACTCGAACGTTCCCGCTGGTTGGTGCGGCATCGTGACTACAGGCAGGGGCTTCCCGTACATCGCTACTCCGTGACTGCTTCCAGAAGCCGGGCTTTATATACGTACAGCAGGCTCAGGACCAGTAAAAAGACAAAGAGAAAGAACGTAAACAACAGGAATCCCGTCAGCGGCTTCGCCCCCAGCGCCCAAATGAACAGAAACATGGTCTCGAGGTCGAACAGAATGAACAGGATCGCCACCCCATAATACTTGATCGGTACCGCCTTCACGTTGATGGTGTCCACCGGCATCACTCCGCACTCGAACGGCTCCATCTTGATGGCGCTGTTGTGCGGCTTGGGTCCGAGCAGCCGGTTGAGCCCTAACACCAGAGCCACAAACGCGACGATCGCCACCATGTACAGCAGGAAAATGATGTAGGGATTCATCGCGGCCAGCGCAAACGTCGTGAAGTTCAAGGTTCGGTGCAGCGTCGGGCAGGGGCACGCTCATGTTATGTGAACGTGTGTGTGAACGTGCTGCAGGGTAAATGCGGCGTCAAGTCATCACAGGGCAGCAACTTGCACACGTCGCCCAGTGAAAGTCATTGACAAAGGCATGTATATGCTTGACATTGGCAATGACACCCCTCGGACTGCACCTCTCTTGGCGCGTGTCCGGAAAATCACAGTTTTGCGATTTCTTGGAGAGCCAAACGGAGTCCCACCAGTGACGCAGCACCGGCCAGCCGAACCGCCTGTCGCTCAGATACGGCAGTTCAATCGATTCTATGCCCGGAAAATCGGTGTGCTCCAGCGCGGACACCTCGACTCCGAGTTCTCGCTGGGTGAGATCCGGGTGCTGTACGAACTCGCACATCGCGACGCCACAACCGCTGCGGAACTGTCCGAGAATCTGAACCTCGACCCCGGCTATCTGAGCCGCATGTTGCGCGCGTTCGGTCGCCAGCGGCTGGTCGCCCGCAAACGACATCCCGACGACGGGCGACAACGCCTGCTTAGCCTGACGGCCGCCGGAAAGGCGGCCTTCGCGACCCTCGATCACCGGGCCGGTGACGACATCGGTCAGCTCATTGCGCACCTGCAGCCTGCCCAACACGATGCGCTCGTGGCGGCAATGGAAACGATCGAACTATTGCTGGAACCGTCGGCGGACACCGCATCGACGCTGGCCAGCGCGGTCCCCTTCACCATGCGCCCACCGGAGCCCGGCGATATGGGGTGGATTCTGCATCGCCATGGTGTGCTGTACGCGCGTGAGTACGGCTGGGATTGGCGATTTGAGGGACTGGTTGCCGAAGTGCTCGCGGAATTCATTGCCGACTACGTGCCGTCCCGCGAACGCTGCTGGATTGCTGAACGCGGTGGGGCCATCATCGGCTCGGTGTTTGTGGTGCAGCAGTCGGCCTCGGTGGCCCGCTTGCGCTTGCTGTACGTCGAGCCCACGGCACGCGGTTTTGGACTGGGCCGAGCACTCGTGCGCGAATGCATTCGCTTCGCGCGGCGCGTGGGCTATCAGCGACTGTCGCTCTGGACCAACAGTGTGCTCACCGCCGCGCGACACGTCTATGCGTCCGAAGGATTCGTGCTGACGGAAACGGGGCTGCACGATCACTTCGGCGTCGAACTCACTGGCGAAACCTGGGAACTGGTGCTGTGAACACCCCACGTTCGCTCAGCGAATCTGCAGCAGCTCCTTCGACGTCCACGGTTTGGTGCGCGCTGCAGTCGCCACCCGTATCCGCGTAACCGTGGCCGTCGCGATTGGCGCGGCCTTATTGCCCCACGACCGACGGACATAGCTCGCGACCGCCGCCAACTCTTCGTCCTTGAATGTCGGACCCCAGGTGGGCATCGCACCGGTGAACATTTCGCCCTCCACTTCGATTTCGCCGACAAGGCCATGCAGAATGATGCGGATCAGCCGTTCCTCGCTTCCGGTAACCCATTCGCTGCCCACCAACGGTGGAAACTGATTCGGCAGCCCAAGCCCCGACGCCTGATGGCACGCAGTACAGGTTGCGGCGTAGATCTTTGCACCATCCGGTGCCTGCGCATGCAGCGCCACAATCGGCTGCACGACGGTGAAAACGACACCAGCCGCACGCACCAAGCGCGACACCAGAAAACTTACCGTTTGCGACATGCCGATGGATCGGACTTTACAAAGTACGCTTTGTAGTTGGCGGCCTTGGGATCCATGCAGCCCTTCAGATTCACAATCTCCACTTTTCGAAAATCGATTGGCGCCGTCTCGGCCTGCAGCGAGATATAGCCCTCCGACAACAGCTTGCCCGCCACCAGTACACCGGGATTGGTATTGTTCGCCGATCCGCCGCCCATCTGCGGCTTGTAGTACGTCAACACCGTATCGCCATTGACAATGTGCTTGATCACGGAATCGCCCAGCACCATCGCCTCCACACGCACCCACTGGTCACCGTTATAGGTGATCGAGTTCGCGTTGATACAGTGCGTGGTAACCAGTTTGTCGTTCATCACGACGTTTGTGCCTGGGGTGCACAGATTGCCGTTCGTACGCGTGCCCTGGCCCATTCCGCCCAGCAACTGGACTTCCAGCGAGATGGGGAAGTCCTGCTTCAACCCCATACTCGCCGCCGACTGCGAATGTACCATGATGCCGTTGTTGCGAATGGCCCAACTGTTGCCGCCGCCGGCGCCAGTCACCTGCTCGCCAACAAAGCGATACTCCGCAGCCACGATATAGTACGAATACGACTTCTTGTGAAAGATGTGGCCGAACTCGTTGGAGAAATCGGACCATTGGTCGTACCGCACTTTGAGCATTCCGTCTTCTGCGCGAAACGTATTGCGATAGTTCACGCCCATGGGATAGCCGGCGAACTTGATGTCCCAGTCCTTGAGGTCCCTGCCGTTGAACAGCGGCACCCAATCCATGGGTACCCGTGGTAACGCAGACAATCTGCCATGCGCCTCGAGTTCACTGGTGTACGCCGACTCCAGCCGCATGATGGATACGGCGCGCACCAAATCGGGTGCCGCTTCACCGCTCGACCAGGCAGCGCGTAACACCGGCTGCACTTTGTCATTGACGGCTGGCGCGGCGCGATTGCCACGCACCGACTGCAGCAGTACCGAAAACCCCAGCGTCCGTTGGTTGGATTGTCCGGCGCGCGAGAGTTCGATGAAATAATCCAGCTCCTGCGTGCGTCGGCGATCACCCACGTAACGACGCCACGCCGCTTCCACCGGCGTCGCCGTGCCGCCGACATTCGCCAGTCGCGTTACGGCAGGCGTCACCTGCGCATGCAGGTTCGCGGCCACATCCAGGCCTGCGCGACCCGGCGCGCTGCTGGCCAACCCCAGCAACTTCGCCCGCACCTCCTCACTGAGTGTCGTGTCGAGCACCGCTGAACGCACCAGCGGCATCGAACCATCCAGCAGTCCACTCTCGGCCGACAGCAACTGCGCGACACCGGCGCGTTGACCGGCGCCAAGTGCGTTCCATCGCGTGAGCAGCGGCAGCGAACCCGCGTCGAGCTTGGTATTGCCCACCAGTGCGTTCACCACCTCCCCCCGGAACGCCGTGTTCACACTGGCCATCAGTAGTCCCTTTGCACCCTGGGGCACCACCCGATTGCGCACCATCTCGTCAGCAAGCGCCGACACGTCCGTTGTCGACGCCTCTATCAATGCACGGCGCAGCAGCGGCGCAATGCGCGGACTGGCTTCCCACGGCGTGGGCGCGAAATACGGACCAATGAACGAGGGGCGCGTGCCCCACCAATCGCCGGTCCACGCGACCTCACGATGATAGAGACGCGCCAAGGCCACCACGATGTCGCCCTGCAGCGCGCCCGACACGGGCCCGGCTTTCTCTATCAACGCCGACACCACCGCCGGGTCGTGCATTTGCTGCAACGCGCGCAACGCGCCCGCGCGGATCGCGGCCGTCGAACTTGTGAGTGCGTTCAGCGCAGCAGGGCCTGCCTGCAACGACACCAGCGCATTCACCGCGATATGCGCCACGGTTGAATCCGGGCTGGCGGCTAACGGGATGATCGCCGATGCCGCGTCGCGCGCATTCAGGCGCACCAGCGCGGCAATCGCCGCAAGCTGCACCGTGGCATTCGTGTCGGACAGACTGTTCACGATCACCGTGCGATTGCCTCGACCGAATTGCGCGGTGTTGTCCACCAACGCGCGCAGCGCCAGCGCCTTGATAGACGGATCCGCCGCCGCCTTGAGCAGTGTGGGGTGTGCTCGCGGTCCAACGAGTTGGGTGAGGGTGAACATGGCCGCCACACGCCCGTATGCCGACTGCCGCTTGTCGAGTGTGAGGGCGCTGAGACCCGCCACTACGCCGTTCTTCGGGCCACGCCGCAGGATCTCGCGCTGCGCCTGCAGACGACGTTCGGCGTTCGCACCCATCAGTTCGCGTTGCAACACGGCGTCGGTTGCGGCAGACATGCTGATGGCACCGCCCATCGTGCGACCGTTCGGGCTCACCCGTACCACGAAGCCAACTGAATCGCCGCCGTACGTGTATTCGCCACCGGCCAGACTCGCCACAAACATGTTCGATTCGCCATCCATAGCCATGTCCGCCGGATGCGGAACGGAGAGGAACCTCTCCTGCGTTACGGAGTAACTGCCGCCTTTCGCAGCGAGCGGGTGACGAAAAATCTGGTTCAGCAACCAGTCGGCGGTGTACAGGTTGTCACCGAAACCGGCGGGGAAACCCGGGTCATTCACCCAGAGTCCGCCCGTTCCTGAGCCTGAGCCATAATCGGCCAACGATCGCATATGTTCGCTGGCGAAATTCCTGTACAGCGTGGGATAACCCATGTTCGCGCCGGCCGGGAGGTAGTGCAAACGAATGTCCCAGCCATCGCCATCGTTGGTGTTGTCGCGCGTGAACACGTGCAGCATCGGATCGACCGCCACGTCGTAGATGTTGCGCGTGCCCAGGGCATACAGCTCGAGACCCGTGCCATCGGTGCGCACGCGCACTACGCCACCACCGCGCCGTTCAATCGCGGTTCCATCCTTGCCGACGGCACGGCGATAGCCGTAATCGCCGACCGCGATATACAACCAGCCATCGATGCCCATGGTAACGCCATTGGTGGTGTGGTCTGCCCCCCGAAAATCCAGTCCGAAGCCCAGACCCGTGACCAGATCCTCTGACACATCGGCAATTCCGTCACCGGTGGTATCGCGATATGCCGTAAGATTCGGCGGATGCATCACGTACAGCGTGCGTCCATCGAATGCCACGCCGCGCGGACTGTCCATTTCCGCAAACACGGAATAGCGATCGGCCACACCATCGTGGTTCGAATCCACCAGTCGCACCACGCGTCCTTTGCCCTTGTCCGCGGTGAGCGACAAGTTGGGATCGACGCACACGAACACCGCCCCTTCAACCGTGCCGGTGAGGCACACCGGGTACATCGCCACCGGAGGCGCTGCAAACAGAGTTGCCGTGAACCCGTCCGGCACCTTCACCTGCTCCAGCATGGCGCGTTCACGAGAGGCATCGTGAGGCACCGGGCCGTTCTTCGCCATCGGCTGGGCACCGGCTACCGTGACCACGGTAAACGCGGCCGCGAGCAGCGGCAGAGGGCGTCGGAGGGCGCGATCGAGCGTCATGGACCGGAGCGTGGCGGGTGGGAATAGATGCCGCTAACAGGATCGGAGTCCGGTGCAGGCGCCCGAGCCGATCGCACCCGAAAGATATCCCGTCAAACTGTCCGGGCGCGCTGCCTTGTCGGCAATGCCCGCGCTGCGCATTCTAGTGTTCGAGTCGCAACCCTGAAACCAGTGCATTCCCCGTCCCGAGAGAAATCGTGAAGCACATGACCCCTACCGCTCGTTGGATTGCCAACTCAGGCCCTGCGCGTTGGATCGTGTTCCTCCTCGCCGTGCCTTTGGCGCACGCGCTCGGCCAATCGCCGCCAGCACCCGCGTCCGGCAAGAAGGTGCTGTCGGTCAGTGACTACGCCCGCTGGCGCAACATCGAAAACGCGCAAATCTCGGGCGATGGCAAGTGGGTGACGTATGGACTGCGGCTCACCAATACCACCGTCGTCGACTCCAAGCCGGTGTTGCACATCCTCAACCTGACCACCAATCAGGATGTGGAGGTCGCCAACGCCTCCCAAGCCACCTTCTCTCCAGACTCGCGTTGGATCGTGTACCAGATCGATCCGCCACCGGCGGCACGTGGCGGGCGCGGCGGCGCACCCGCTGATTCAACTGCGGTCACTCCGCCAGCGGTCAATCCCGTCGCGCCAGCAGCGCCACCTGCAGTCGCCCCTGATACCACAAACGGTCGCGCCACGCCGGCAACACCACCGGTGCGTCGTTTCGAACTGCGTGAGCTGGCCTCCGGACGTGTGCAGTCGTGGCAAGACATGCAGTCCGCCACGTTCTCGCCAACCTCGAGCCACGTGCTAATTCGCCGACGCGCGCCAGGCGCCGTCGATGGCGCAGGCGGACGCGGCGGCGGCGGACCACCCGCTCAACCGGCTGCACCAAGTGCCGGCCCCGGTGCCGCGCGCGGCGCCGACGTCATCCTGCACGATCTCTCCGTCGGACGCAGTCAGTTCCTCGGCAGCGTCGGCGATATCGCCTTCAATAAAAAAGGGGACCTTCTCGCCTACACGGTGGACGCCACCCTGCGTGAAGGCAACGGACTATTCGTGATCGACCTGCCAAGCGGTCGCACCGACGTGCTCGACAACGACACGCGCAACTATAGTCGCCTGTCCTGGAACTTTGAAGGAACTGCGTTGGCAGTGCTCAAGGGACGCGAAGTGGCCAGGATGCGCGAACGCGACAATGTGCTGCTGGTATTCGGCAACCTGCCTGCCGCACTGGCCAACGACGAGGCAGCGCCCGCCACACTGGATCCCGGTACTGCTGCCGGTTTTCCGAAGGGTTTCGTTATCAGTGACCGCGCCGCGTTGGCGTGGAGCGAGGACAATCAGCGTGTTTTCATGGGCATCATTCCTCAGCGATCGGCCGCGGACACCGCCCGCCGCCGCAGCACTGATTCGATCGCCGATGTGGATGTGTGGCGTTCGCAGGACGAACGGATTCAGTCCGAGCAGATGATCCGCATTGAAGCCGAGCGGAATTTCACGTTCCGCGAGGCATTCGACATCGGAGCGTCGCGCTACATCACGCTCACCGATTCGACCATGCGCGACCTCGAATTGCCGCTGGCCGGCAACTGGGCCGTGGGGCGCGATACGCGCGCGTTTATCTCGGACTACAAACGTCCGGCGGCCGATATTTATCGGGTGAATACGACAACCGGCGAACGCACGTTGATGCTCAAGGCACAGCTCACGGGCGCGGGCGTGTTCGGTATCTCGCCCGATGGCCGTCAGTTCATGTACTGGAAGGACAACAAGTATCAAGCGTACGACCTCGAGACCGGCTCGTCGAAAGCGCTTGGCGCGGGAAGCACACTCAGTTTTGTGGATACAGAGTACGATCATCCCGGTCCCCGGCCGTCATACGGCGTGGCCGGATACACGCCCGACGGCACCGGCGTGGTGGTTCAGCACCGATTTGACCTGTGGCTGTTTCCGATGGACGGCACTTCGGCGCCACGCAATCTCACCAATGGACTCGGCAGCAAGAACGAGATGGCGTTCCGTTATGTCCGTACCGAACCCATCGACTCATCCGCAAAGCGTAGCGCGCGAGTGGCGCGCGAGATCGATCTGACCAAACCAATCACGCTGACCGCGTATGGCGAGTACACTAAGAAGGCGGGCTTTTACCAGTTGGTGAATGGTCAGTTGAAGGAGTTGCTGTACAACGATGCGGCCTACAGCACGCCGGTGAAGGCGGCCAAGGCCGACAAATTCTTGTTTACCCGTCAGACGTTTGCGGAATTCCCGGATCTCCAGATTGCCAGCGCCGGGTTCGCGGATGCGAAGAAAATCTCCAACGCCAATCCGCAGCAGGCCGAATATGCGTGGGGTCGCCGCATTTTGTTCGACTACAAAAACAAGGATGGCAAGCGTTTGCAGGGAATTCTGGCATTGCCGGATGACTACAAGGCAGGCGAGAAGCGCCCGATGCTTGTGAACTTTTACGAAAAGAACTCGCAAAACCTCAATCGGTATCCTGCGCCGTCATTCCTTACCGGCATGGGCTCGTCACCCATCGAAGCCGTGAGTCGTGGATACATCACCATGCTGCCCGACATTCATTTTCGCACGGGCTCGTCGCACACCGACATGCTTGAGTGTGTCGAGGCGGCAACGCGGAAAGTCATCGAGATGGGGTACGTCGACCCGCGACGCATTGGACTGAACGGCCACAGTTACGGTGGTGAAGGCGCGGCATTTATCGGGACCCGTTCCCGGCTCTTTGCGGCCGTGGGCATGGGTGCCGGCGTGACCGACCTGTTTACCGATTTCAGTCAGAGCTGGGGTTGGTCCTATCAGGTTACCGGTGGCAGCGGTCAGAACGGCAACGACTACTACCTGTATGGTCAGGGTCGGTGGGGCGTCTCTCCATGGGACAACCCCGATCTGTTCCATTTCGAGTCGGCGCTCACACACGTGCGTGAAACCACGTCGCCGTTTCTTATCATGCACGGCACCGCCGATCCAACGGTCTCGTTCAGCGAAGGCATGAATTTTTACAACGCCCTGCGCTACAACGGCAAGAGCGCCGTGATGCTGGCGTATCCGGGCGAAGGACACGGACTGCGTGGACTTGCGAACCGAAAGGACCTCACCATTCGGTACTTCCAGTTCTTCGATCACTACCTGAAGGGCGCGCCCGCTCCCAAATGGATGACCGATGGCGTGCCGTTCATCGCCAAGGACCCCATGAAAGGCCCTGGGTGAACATGACGGCGATGGCGCGCCGCAGCGATCTCGTTGCGCGCCGTCGCCGTGGATAGTTCTTGCAAGACAGGCGAAGTGCTGCGCTAGCTGCGTTTATGTCGCAATCGATACGCATATCGCAAGGGGGCGACCAGCACGCCGAGTGCGGTCTTCCGTTCGAGAATCCGTTGCCGTTTCGCGCGCTCGTTCGCCAGACATGCGTGTTCGGCGACAGATATCGGTATCCTCACCGGTGTTGAGCCAACTCCATCCAGCGTCATCCCGTCTATTGTCGATCTGGCAAGCGATTCGATTGCGGCTCCGAGTTTGGAATACGACAACAAATTGCCCCTCGCCATTCGACGCCGCTCCGTCTCAGTCCAACCGCCAGCCGCTGAGGACGTGACCGTGGTTGTCGGCTCCTCCTCGGCCAGGTTCGCGCCGATGGTGGGGTTGGTATTGATCTCCCACAGTTGCGGCATCCCGTTGAGCATCGCGTAGTCGATGCGCCCGTACTCGACGCCGCCAAGCTCAAACATCCGACGCAACCACGGCTCATGCGGGTTCTCCTCGACGTATCGAAAATCCGCCTCAGCGGCATACTGATCAGCGAAGCGTCCTTCGAACTTCGTGATTTGCTCGCGACTCCGGGTTAGCGAACGCGGTACAACGTGACGTCCGAGGATCATCGCCGAGTACTTGACGAAGACGCCCTCGGCGTCGGCCGTGTGACAGTACTCGACGATGAGCAGGTCTCGCAGCCGATACCCGCGCAACATCGCGTACAGCAATTCCCGAACGACCGCCCTCCGGGTATGCAGCAGCGGGGAGAGCGCTCCTGTGTGCTCAGACTCGGATCGAATAAATACCGGATAGCGGCGCCGTTGGTCGTGGTCGGCAGCCCGAGTAACCCGAAAGGTGTTCACACCGGCATCGAACGCCGCCTGAAGCAGTTCGCCACGACGAAGAAAGCGGGTCGGATCGTTGAGCAGGCTCATCGACGGCGCCGCCTCGGCCAGCGCCTGCCGAGAGCGATTTACCAGCGCGGTCTCAGTGGCAGTAAGATCATCCAGGCCGGTGAACAGATACGATCCAATCGGCAGCACGCCGTGCGCGAACACCTGCTCGTAGGTGAGCACCGTAATGTGTTGGGCAGCCGCAATGCCGTCGGTCTTCAAGTAGTCACCGATGCCAAATGCACCTCGGCGCGATGCCAGCGCGTAGATCACGCGGTCGCGGGCTCACGCCTGCTGCGTCTGGCAACGATCGTAGTGATGCTCATGTCGCCCGTCACATTCGCGATGGTCTTGAACAAGTCCGGGATAGTGTCGACCACATTCGTGAGGACGACGCCCTCCAATGGAATTCCCAACGCCAGATACACGGGCGTCGTGGTCCAGATGGCACCGCTGGGCAGCCCCGGTGTGGCGAAACTCTGCAGCGTGAGCGCCACCACGCCAACAATCAGCGCGACCGGATCCGGTTGTATGCCGTAGAGATGCAACAGAAAGAGCAACTGAAAGTTCGCCGAGATCCCCATGTTCAATTTGAATGTGGACACGGCAAAGGGGAGCGTGAAGCCCGCGACTTCGTCTGGCAGGTGCAGGCGACGTCGAGCGGCATCGAGCATCGCCGGCAAGCAAGCCACTGACGACCGCGTGGAAAACGCCAGGAGCTGTACCGGCCAGATACCGGTGGCAAACCGCGCGACGTCCATTCGGCCAAGCCAGGCCGTGATCGGGTACAGGATCAGCGTTCCCACGGCAAGAAAAGCGCTGATCATCGCGACGTAGTACACCAAGCCGGATGCCAGGCTGGCGCCAGAACGGGCAGTGGAAGTGAGCGTCAGTACGAACACCGAGAACGGCAGCACACGAAACAGCAGTCCGGCCAACGCGAAACACCACTCGGAAACAGCCTGGGTGAGATCAAGCAGCAGCGCACGGCGCGCCCCCGGCAGGGCCCCCAAAGCGGCCGAGAACAGCATAGTCGCCACGATCAACGGAAGGAGATCCCCTCCAGCCGCTGACTTTACAAGATTCGTTGGCACGAGATTCACGAACCAATCCCGCACGGTGGGTGCTGCGGCGGACGGTGGATTTGTCGTCGTGCTGCCAACGGCAGACTGGAACGCGACGCGCGTCGCGCCATCTACTGGGAACCACTGGAGCACGAGCTGTCCGATGAGCACGGTCGCTGTCGCCGCGACCGCGAGGAAACCCAGGCACCAGAGCAACGTCCACCCTCCAAGGCGACTTGTCTCGCCCGCTCCGGCGCGTCCGATCGTAGTGATCAACATCGACACCATCAGCGGCAACGTCAGCATCTGGAGGGCCGCCAACCAAATGGCGCCAAGCGGCTCCAACATCGAGATCACGTGATCCCAGCCGCTGTTCGGCCACCGAAACGCAACCAGTCCCCCGATCAGGCCAACAAACATACCCGCGAGAACCTGACGCACCGAGGGCAGGGCTGTCATCGCTGAGGGAGGCGGCACTTCCGGTGCAGCGGTTACGCGCATCGATGAATCTACCTGTCCGCTCGACTTGTCCGGCAGGATTCCGCGTGGTTGCTTCCCGACACGGTGCATCCGGTAGGTCCATCCTCTGCTGTGCCACACCCTGTGCAGACCCACCTGCGACATATCGCGCTGGCCGTGCTGTCCGGTGTGTTCTGGTTTCTGAGCTGCGCCGACTTCGATGTGTGGATTCTGGCATGGGTCGCCATGGTGCCCTTGCTCTTCGTGATCGAGCGCGTGACCACTACACGACGAGCGTTCCTGTTCGCCTGGCTCACCGGCACTGTTGCGAACGCCGGTGGATTCTACTGGATCATCGGGATGCTCATGCGCTTCGGGCATTTGTCCTGGATCGTAAGTACGCTGCTGTTCGTCGTGTTGGTAGCCTATCAGGGACTCGTGTTCGCGCTGTTTGGCGCGGTCACGCGAACCATACGCCAGCGGACGTCGTGGCCCATGGCGGTGGTCGCGCCGTTCGTCATGGTGACATTCGAACTGGCGATCCCCACGATCATGCCGTACTCCGTCGCGATCACTCAGGCTTGGCAAATCCCCGTCATTCAGGTGGCCGATCTTGCAGGCATGTCGGCCATCACCGCGTTGCTGTTGATGGTCAGCGGGGCCATCTACGACTTGTTGATCATGCGTCCGCGCCGCGTCCAACCCGCCCTGTGGTCAACGGCTGCCCTGAGTGCCGCACTGCTCTATGGATACGTGCGGATGGCGCAAATCGACCGCCTTCGTGCCGCCGCACCGCGTCTGGAAATCGGGATCGTGCAGCCCAACCTGTCGTTCGACATGAAGGGGCCCGATCGTCACGCGTTTGCTGAGCGACAGCGCCGCGATCTGCAGGAACAATCGCAACGGCTGGAAGCCGAAGGGGCGGAGCTGCTGGTGTGGCCGGAGAGCGCATTTCCGTACGCCATTCCACGAAGTACGCGTGCGGATCTGGCACCTGGCGCGAACGGTCGCGTTCGCGAAGGCTTCACACTGCCGGTGTTGTTTGGTGCCGTGAGTGTGGCGCACGAAACACCCACTGGCACCCGCAAATGGAACTCGGCATTTCTGCTCGACCGCGACGGCAGTTATACGGGTCGTTACGACAAGATCCATCTGATGCCGATCAGCGAATCGTTTCCGGGCTACGGCCGCAGCGCGTTCATCGACAGCGTGTTTCGCGGAGTCTCCGCGAACTTCCAGCGTGGCGACACGGTGAAGGTGCTTGAGCTGAACACCGCCGATGGACGCACGTGGCGCATTGGGCCGATCATCTGCTTCGAAGACATCCGCGAGGATCTCGGCCGCGCCGTCGCGGCCCTGCACCCCAATGTCCTGATCAACCTCACGAACGACGCGTGGTTCGGCGACACCAGCGAGCCATGGGAGCACCTCGCGCTCAGCGTGTTTCGCGCCGTCGAAACCCGTACCGACCTGGTGCGCGCGGTGAACACCGGCGTGTCGGCCTTCGTAGACGCGGCCGGTCGCGTTACTTCAAAAACGTATTCCGTCAATCCTCTCACCCACCCCATCGGCGCCGATCGGCTCCGCGGCAGTGTCGCCATGCTGGATGGCGGGCACACGGTGTTTGCCGCCGTTGGCAACCTGTTCGCGTATCTCTGTGCAGCGCTAACGTTGTTCGGTTTGCTGGTAAA
>JANOKE010000693.1:0-1023 GCA_031419135.1 Gemmatimonadaceae bacterium | reverse complement strand
GACCGACAAACTCGCGCCAGCCTTGAAGCCAACTCTGTCGCGCGCCGATCCCACGCTCTCCGCGATCGACCCGCCCCCGCACGACCTGACGTTCGCGACCACCAGCTTCATGCGCGCTGATCTTGCGCGACATCCATTCACAAATAAGGGAACAGCGCCAGGCGGTCCCTTTCGCGTTCTAACGTTTCGTTCTGCAGCAGCGACGTCAAATAGGATGCGACTTGCGCCCGTAGGGTGCAAGTCGCGCACCGAAGCGTCGCTGTCTGCAGCAACGTGTCGTTAGACGGGCGCGGACTAGTCCCGCCGTGATTCCTCGCGCAGCAGTAGGCCGAGAGCCATGACGGTGGAGAATGTGCTCAGCAGGGAGAGCCATTGGATCAGGCCACGATCACCAGGGACCATGAGTGCCGCAGCAACAACGAACGCGATGGCGCTGAGCAGAAATGCTACTTGGATTCGTCGCGCTCGCTTGGTCTGGTTCATTTGCTTTGCTTTGCAGAAATGTTTGATCGTTCCGTCTAACGAGTATTGGCTTGGTCAAGATAACGCGCATACCGGCACGTTATCTTGCGATACCAAGACGTTCGTCTCTCGCTGCCACCCGCGCAAGCCCCCGCGTCACTTCATGATACGCCTTCGTTAACCGGTCCCCGTCTCACGTTAGGTTGGTCAACATAACGCGCACCGCCGTCGTCACCGTCGAGCCATCCTGGCCCGCTCAAATCGGCCCGGCGTTGATCAATCGAACCGTGAGTCTCCAGCAGATCCGCCGGACTTCGTACGCCCGCTCGCGCCGTGCTCATCACGTGCAGGTACATCCGCCATCAGTGAGAGCAATTTGCACGAGCGTCTGCCCGAATCGGGTGGCGACGAGCTGGTGGATCTCGCGCGCGTCGTGAATGGCCTGCTCGATCGACTGGAAGGGAGCTTCGAACGCCAGCGGCGTTTCATCAGTGACGCGTCGCACGAGTTGCGAACGCCCACCGCGGTGGTGCGTACGGAAGCCGACGTCACCTTGTCGCG
>JANOKE010000692.1:0-2205 GCA_031419135.1 Gemmatimonadaceae bacterium | reverse complement strand
CCTGTCGGGAATCGGGCCATAGTGGCCCGATTAATGGCCCGGTTTGCGCCATTCGCTCCCTTGCAAAGCTTCGATCACATTGCGTCGATGCTTAGGCTACTGCGTTAAGTAGTATTGACAGTCTCTCGTTTAGTGTATATGTTAGTTAACATGTTTTAACAACGGATGGTATTCATGACTATCGTGCAACTCCGCACGGGTGCCGCACCGGCGACCGTCGAGATGATGATACGGGCGCTTGGGACCCATTTGGCCGACGCACGCAAGCGTCGGCGCTGGACTCAAGAACAACTGGCCGCGAAGGCTGGCATCACACGTCAGACACTGGCGAAGATGGAGCGTGGAAGCCTCGGCACCTCGTTGTCGGCCTACGCCGCCGTGCTCTGGGCCATGGGCCTCCACCACCCTTTGATGACACTTGCCGCTCCAGAGCAGGACCGTGAAGGGCAAGTTTTGGAGAAGGCGCGGCGTGGAAAACGAATGCGATCGACGGACGCGGCGGATGCGGATTTTTAGCGGACGAGCCGCAGCACCGGCATGGGGCGTTATCCGATGACAGCCGCAAAGGAATCGGCGGAGTGCTACGTCTATCTACAGATGCCCGGGTCGACGGAGGTCGTGACGTGTGGGAGATATTCGTACCAACAACTCGGCGCGCGCGAGGGCATTGGGACGTTCGTGTATGGCCGACGCTACCTCGGACGCCCCGATGCCGTACCCGTGGACCCATACGAGTTGCCGCTGAGTGAAGCGGTGGAAAAGACCGGCCGACTGGAGGGCGTATTTGGTGCGATTCGAGACGCTGCGCCTGATAGCTGGGGGAATCGTGTCATTGAGCGCAACCTTGGACGAGCCGATCTCACCATTCTCGACTATCTACTCAACTCCCCAGAGGATCGCGCTGGCGCTCTTTCGTTTGGACTGGGCGTCGTGCCGCCCGCGCCGGTCAGGGAGTTCAATCGGATCATTCAGCTTCCCGATCTCCTGGCCGCAGCGCAACAACTGGAGTCGCTGGCGAGCGGAGATCCGACACCCGCGCCGCTGACGACGCAGCTTGCAACACTGCTTGCTACAACCACGTCCATGGGGGGGGCGCGCCCGAAGAATGTCGTGGAGGATTCTGAAGGACTGTGGGTGGCGAAATTTCCCGCGCAGGGTGACCGGTGGAACAACGCCGCCGTCGAGGCAGCACTCCTCTCATTGGCTCGGCGGTGTGGCATTCGAACGCCGGAGACGCGCATTGAGGACGTTGGCGGGGCCAAGGTGCTGTTGGTCAAACGGTTTGATCGGGAACGCCTTGAATCGCCCGATGTCACGCCGTCTTATCTGCGCAGCCGAATGGTGAGCGCGCTGACGGTGGTGCGGGGTGAAGAGATCGGCGTGGGGACCCCGGAATGGTCTTATGTACTGTTGGCAGACGAACTGCAGCGATGGTCGGAATCTCCGCGGGATGATAAGCGCGAGCTCTTTCGACGCATGGTATTCAATGCATTGGTGTCGAATCTTGACGATCATCCGCGCAACCACGCACTCGTCGCGCCGCACCGGCAATTCCGGCTATCGCCGGCGTACGATCTCACGCCCAGTACCGACCGACGCACCGAATCCCGTGCGCTGGCGATGATCGGGGGATTGCGTGGACGCGCGGCGACCCGTCTCAATTTTCTCTCGCAGGCGCAACGCTTTGCGTTTACCGCAGACGAGGCGAGCGAGGTGATTGATCAGATGAGGGCGATTGTTGAGGCCGAGTGGGTCAACGAGGTGCATCGACACGGAGGTACGACAGCGGACGTGAACGCGATCCAGCACGCATTCCTCTACCCCGGCTTCGAGTACATGACCGATGCGACCTCGTAGCTACGAGGGGCATCGCTGGAGAAGTGCGGCGAATATCGCCGGTCATGGTTTGGCAATCCGCTGGCGCGCGCGCCGTAGCCGCTTCCCCACGAAACTGCCAATCTCCGCAACCACATCGTCAAGCGCCGCGTCATCAAGTCGATTCTTGCCGAGGAACGCTCGCCACTCTGCTTGCTTCGTGGCATCGTGAGAAAAATCTGCAGAAAGTCCGACAGGCAAGCCGACGAGCGGGCGGCGTCATACTCTAATGTTCCATAGTTTCGGTAGTTATTGACAAGTACCGAAACAATGGACCATGGATTCTCTGATGGCCAGAACCCGGTGCCAGCGTCATTGCGTACCACTGGG
>JANOKE010000691.1:0-10783 GCA_031419135.1 Gemmatimonadaceae bacterium | reverse complement strand
CGACCTGCAGGTGCGGCACGACGGTGCGACCGATCGCCTGCGACAGGCGCGCGGCGATGACCGCGCGATCGTCGTCGGAGGTTTCGCGGGACACTGTGACGCGCGCGTGCACGATGTCGTTGGACGCGTCGAGCAACGTGTCGTATTCGTCGGCAATAGCCGGGATCAGCGATTGCCTTCGATTCTGCACCAGCGCTTCGAGGAACCGCAGGAACAGGCGCGGCACCCGATCACCGAGGGCCCGCGTCAGCATTCCGCGCTTGTGGTCCGCCGGAATGCGCGGCGACGCGAGGAAACGCTGCAGCGTGCGATCGTCGTTGATCGCGTTGGCGACGTGGCGCAGGGTCGCGCCCCATGACACGGCCTCACCCGACCGATTGGCCAGCGTGAGCAGTGTGTCGGCGTAGTTGCGGGCGACCGTCGAACCGGACACGGCAGAGGCCATCAGCGCACGCCCTTCGCGCCGTCGAGCGACGCCAGAAAGGCTTCGACGATTTGCCGGTTGTCTGCCGAATCGAGATTTTTCTCGATAACGCGCGAGGCGCCGGCAATTGCCAGTTCGACCGCTTCCTGGCGCAACGCGGCGATGGCCGAGACCCTTTCGCTGTCGATGGCCCGACGCGCCTGCTCGATCATTTCCATTTGCTGCTCTTTTGTTTGCGCGAGCAGATCGGAGCGCATCTTCTCCGACGTGGCTCGGCTGCCGGCGATGATGCTCTGTGCTTCCGTGCGCGCTTCCTCAAGCTGGGCGCGCTGCTGCGCCAGCAACTGGAGCGCCTCAGCCCGATCGCGCTTCGCACCCTCGATCGCGTCTTCGAGCGCCTTCTCACGCGCCTCCACAGCGGCGAACAACGGCGGGAACGCGAATTTGGACAGGATGTACATCAGGACGCCGAAAATGACGAGCGTCCAGGCCATCACGCCGAAACTCGGCGCCAACAGGTTCACGGGGCCGCCCTCAGCCTGAGCCGCCATGAGCGGCGTGGCAGAAAGGGTAAGCGTCGCGGCGAACACGGCGACAGGAGTAACTGCAACCCGACGGCAACTCGAAACAACGCGCATGATGAAATCCACGGAAAAGTAAAGAAGTGGCGGGGCGTCCGGTCGGACGCCCCGCACACGCACCGTCAGAACGTGATCTTGCCCTGAATCATGAAGCCGATAACGATGCCGAACAGCGCCGCCCCTTCCACGAGTGCGGCAAAGATCAGGGCAGCGGTCTGGATCTTGTTGGCGATTTCCGGTTGACGCGCCATCCCTTCGACGGCCGAACCACCGATGCGCCCCACGCCGATGCCGGCACCGATCACACCGAGACCAGCGGCCAGACCGGCGCCGATCAAGCCAAGACCGCGCGCATTGGACTCCGCGGCCGCCTGCAACAGACCCATCACTTCGATCATGAGAAACTCCGAACGTAAGCGTTGATGACGATCGCCCCATACGACAGCGAGGAGTCGCTGCGCTGCCCGTCGGCGAGCCGAAGCTCAACGGGTATCACCGGTCGCTCGACCGGCTACGAACACCACCCCCGGGAGCGCGGGGGGGTAAGCAGGTACTGCAGGCCGTATCGGACTCGTTAGTGGTGTGCTTCGCGCATTTGGCCGATGAACACGCAGGTCAGCAACGTGAAAATGAAGGCCTGCAGGAACGACACCAGCAACTCGAGCACACTGATCGCCGTGGCCATCAGCACGGGCACACCGGCGATGTAGTAGCTCTTGAACGCGAAAATGAGTCCGATGATGGCCAGCAGTACGATATGTCCGGCCGTCATGTTGGCAAATAACCGGATGGCCAGCGCGAAGGGTTTGGAGACTTTGCCAACCGTTTCGACCGCCGACATCAGGAAAAACATCACAACGCGCATCACAATAGGCAGATCTTTGTTCCAGTAAAAAATCGTGCGAAGGTACCCCCACCCGTTGGCCCGAATACCCGCCAATTCCACCACCACGCCAGTGATAATGGCGAGTGTCGCCGTGACGGAAATATTTGAGGTTGCCGTGGCGCCGTAGGGAATGAGCCCGAGCAGGTTGCAGCTCAGAATGAAGAAGAAGAGCGTGAGCGCGAATGGCACGAATTTCTGGCCATGATGCCCGACGTTGGGGAGCACCACTTCGTTGCGCAGATAGAGTGCCATCGCTTCGATGCCACCGGCAAAACCGCGCGTGTGGCCCGACTCGTTGTGTTGGCGTTTGCTGTAGGTGGCGGCGCCAACAAGCAGCACGGCTGCCAGCGTTGCTCCAAGCAGCATGAACACCACGTGCTTGGTTGGCGACAGGTCTACTTCGACGCCGCCGATATGCAGCGGTGCAAACCGCGGTAACGGAATCTCCCTGGCCAAGTGGCTGTTCGGCCACGGCATTTCCAGGTGATGACTGTCCGTGATGTGCGGTGTGATGAAATCGCTCGACTCCTGCTTCGCCGCTGCGTGCGACGCGTCGACCGTCTGCGACTCAGGGAGCGGCGTCGCCGAAACCGTTGCCGACTCGACGGGTGCCGCTGTTTGGGCGCCAAGCAGCGCCGGCGTGCACACCAGCACGATTACGGCCGCCGAAACGGTCGCGAACCCCATCAGTCTGTGAAGCGAACAGCGCATCCCCTGCATCCTGATTCAGATGTTCAGAAAAATCGGCTCGATCAACGTCGAGACGAAAAAGAATAACGCCAACGACATCAACGCCGGCGTGACGGTCAGGTTGAGCGCCGCGATGCCCAGGAAGGCCCAGAACAGCACGATCGCGAACCGCAGCAGCATCCCGAGCCCCCATCCTGCCAATACCTGTTCACGCGCCATCAACCGGGCAATGCCGAAGCTGACAATTTGCACCACGATCGCCAGCCATGCGCTCGCCTGAATCGCCCGCGCCGAAGCCGTATCAACCCACACGAACCGCATCAGCACGAACGCCATGAGGGCGATGAGCACCGACTGGGCAACGGTAAACAGCAGGACGGAACGCGCGACGCCGCGTGGCACCGTCGTCACCGTCACCGAGCGGACTCTCGAAGGGCAGGACCGGCGGCGTTGGGATTGATTGCCAGCGTTTCGGTCATCTGTCGAAGGCGCGTGTAGAGGTAGGCGACGGTCGTGGAAAGGCCTTGCGATTCGCCGGTTATTCGGCGGTGAAGTTAGGCGCTTGTGAAATTTTTCGCAAGCAAAGAAATGCCATCAGACCGAACAAAATCCGGCAGCATTCCATTTATTGAGAACGTGAGGCGCTGCCTTCACTTAGGTCCATAAATGGCGCTTGACAGACTCGTCGGTGGTTGATAACGTTGCGCTGAAGAGAAATGTGACGGACCGTTGTCCAAGTCCTTGCAGGCGCTTCTCGTGCGGTTTCCACACTCTGTCACTTTACCACCAACACCACGAACTGATGCTCCCGCGCATCATCGTTCCTTTGCTGGTTGCTGCCGCGCTGGTTTTCGCGTGCGGCCCGCGCACGCCGAACTCGAGTGCCAGTGCGAGTCCGCGATCCCGTGGTGAAAAGGGTGTGACATCGCATGTCATGGTGGACACGGTGCGCGGAGAAGTCCGGTTTGCTATAGAGGTGTCGAACGATTCGCGCAAGCCTGTTGAATTGGATTTCCCGAATGGGCGGACGCACGATTTCATTGTGCTTGATGAAACGGGACGTGAAGTGTGGCGCTGGAGTGCGGGCCGCATGTTTACACAAGGCATGCAGAATCGCCTGCTCGACGCGCACGACGCCATCGTCTACACGGAACGCTGGCGGCCGTCGGCGAAGGGACAGTACACGCTCGTGGCGCAACTGCACAGCGAGAACTATCCGGTGCGTCAACGGGTAGGCTTCGCGCTCCAGTAGGCGCGACACGCCGCACGTTCGGCCCTGCTGCGTCCTGCGGTCCGTGCGATAGGTTTCCCCGATGCGTAGCTGGTGTTCGACAACGGACGTCCATGGACGTCCGTAACTGTTTGTCACCGGTTCGCTGCCGCACACGCGCGGCATTCGTCTCCCCCGCCCTTCGCTCTCGTGAACGCACCGTCCGACACGAACGACCTCGCGCTGCTCGAACGACTTGCCAACGCGCGCCACGAACTCAAGGCGCAGATCGCCAAGCGCATCGTCGGGCAGATTCAGGTGGTCGATGATCTGGTGGCGGCGTTGCTGGCTGGTGGCCACGTAGTGCTGATTGGTGTTCCAGGATTGGCCAAGACGTTGCTGGTGCAGACGGTGGCGCGGGCACTCGATCTGACGAATACACGCGTGCAGTTCACGCCGGATCTCATGCCCAGTGACATCACCGGCACCGAGCTCATGGAGGAAGAGCCGGGTACGGGCAAACGCACGTTTCGATTCGCACCAGGACCGGTGTTTGGCAACATGGTACTCGCCGACGAGATCAATCGCGCGCCGCCCAAAACGCAGGCCGCGCTGTTGCAGGCGATGCAGGAGCGTACGGTGACGGTGGCCGGTCGCACGTACGATTTGCCGAATCCGTTCTTTGTCCTGGCCACGCAAAACCCGATCGAACAGGAAGGCACGTACTCGCTGCCGGAAGCGCAGCTCGATCGCTTCATGTTTGAGCTGCGGATGGGCTATCCGTCGCGCGAGGAAGAGGAGCAGATCGTGATAACCACCACCGGCTCCACCGAGGGCGTGGTGAAGCCTGTACTGGGCGCCGAAGAGTTGCTTTCGATGCAGCGGCTGGTGCGTCGTCTGCCGGCCCCGCCCAGCCTGGTGGAGTATGCGGTGCGCCTGGCACGCAGTACGCGCCCCGATCAGCCAGAGGCAACCGCGATGATCAAGAAATACGTGAGTTGGGGCGCGGGCCCCCGCGCATCGCAGTATCTGGTATTGGGCGCCAAGGCACGGGCCGCCATGGACGGTCGCTCGATGCCCGACCTGGACGATGTGCGCCAGGTGGCGCACGCGGTACTGCGTCACCGACTGGTGGTGAATTTCCAGGCGGAGGCGGATGGCATTCCCGTTGAAGATTTGATCACGCTGCCGCGCTGACCTGTCGGTTTGGTCAGTGGTTTTCCATTTGTTGAGTGTCGAGGGGGCGTTGGGAATGACACTGCGCTGACGCCGTGTCGCAGATTGCCGATCCCCCACCCGCTTCGAGGGATCTCCATGGCCCGTCCTCGTCCGCAGCTGCAGTCGCAGTTGGCGCGTCGCTCCAATCGCGGCGCGCTGCCCGCTTTCGATGCGGACGCCCGTCCGCTCATCCGGATGCAGACGCTCGGTGCAGCGGTCGTGATGGTTGGTGACGTGCGCCTGAGTGCGGCGGCCGGCACGCTGTTTTCGGTACTGGTTCGACTCAGCGGCGCACCGGGCATGATGCTCAGTCGCAGTGTGCTGCGCCGATCGCTCTGGCCCGGCCAGGAGGAGGTCCGTCAGCGGGCCAATCTTCGGCAGGCGCTCTACAAGCTGCGTAGCTACGGCGTGCGCGTGTCTCTGCAAGGCGACGTGGTCGTGCTCGACGAATCACAGGTGGTGCGCTCGTTCTCCCTGGAGCGTTCGGCGGCAACCTTCGAACGCGACGTCACGCTGGGTCACGAACCCTTCGGGCCGTTCCTGCCCGGATTCGCGGTACCGTGGCCGGAGTTTCAGGAGTGGATCGACGTGCAGCGGGAAGCTGTTCACGCCGATGTCCGTCGAGTACTCATTGAGCAAATGCGCGGTCGTCGCGACCGGGCCGATTGGGGCGGTGCCGACGCGCTGGCGCGGTGGCTGCTGCAGTTCGATCCATTAAACGAAGAAGCAACACTGACGGTTGCCGAGTGCACGGCGTTGTCGGGATCGAAGAAGGAGGCGCTGGCAATCCTCGACCGCTACCTGGCCGAGTTGGGACCGCTGGCTGGTGATATCCGTCTGCCCGCGTCCATGCTGCGCAGGCGTATCGCCGAACCGTCATCGCGCGGTCGACTGTCTTTCGCACCCACGGAGCGCCACTTCGTCGGTCGTGAAGCCGAGCTTGCCGAACTGACGCTGGCGATGCGTCGCGCGCGCTGGCACGACGGCGGTGCCGTGCTGCTGCATGGACCACCTGGCATCGGCAAGAGTCGCCTCGCGCACGAGCTCGACAAGGTCGCCACAATCGAGGGCGTGCGCGTGGTGCAAACCGCCTGTCGGGAGAGCGACCTGCTGCGGCCGTTGTCGGTCTTTCTCGATTCGTTACCGGAACTGTTGACATGCGCCGGTGCGCTGGGCAGCGCGCCCGAGAGTTTGGCCGCGCTACGTCGTCTGGTGCCCACTGAGCGCTCGGCGATGAACACCGACGGCGTGTCGGCTCCCGCGCGCGAGCCCATGCCCATGGCGTCGTCGCTTCGACGGGCAATCATCGATCTGCTGGGGGCGGTGTCCGATGAGAAGCCGCTGCTCCTGATCATCGAAGATGTGCACTGGATCGACGAGCATTCCTGGGACGTGTTGTCCGACCTGATCGAGCGCGCGGGCGCCATGCGTGTGTTTCTGCTGCTGACGTCGCGTGAGGCACATGCGCGTCCGCATCGACCGCAGCGCGTGCCATTGCCGCTGCGCGTGCGCGCCGTGCCACCGTTGTCGCCAGCCGACTGCCTGCTGCTGTCGAGAGCGATCGGCGAGGATCTTTCGGCGCCGGTGAGCGACGACATCGGCGCGTGGTTCGTGCGGGCCAGTGAGGGGATCCCGTTGTTCCTGCGCGCTCTGGTCAACCATTGGATTGAAACGGGCGAGGCGGGCGGCGTGCCGCCGACGCTGGTGGGGGTGATTGAGCAGCGGTTGAGCCAGTTGAGCGGCGATGCGTTGCGCGTGCTGCAGACGGTAGCGTTGCTGGGGAAATGGGCGACGTGTGAGCGGGTGCAAGCCATACTGCAGCTCTCCACTATCTCATTGCTTGGACAAGTAGCCGAGATCGAAGCCAACGGAATGCTTGCGTCGGACACGACATCTTTCCTGTCGTGCCACGAACTAGTCGCGAGCTCCGCAGTCGACCGGCTACTCGTGCAATCGAAACAAGCACTTCACGCACGAATAGCGCGGACACTCGAGGATGAGATTGGTCGAGAGTCGAATCCAGAGGTTCTGCTTCAGGCTCTTCGGCACTGGATACATTCTGGCGACATTCGCGCACTTGTTCGTCTCGGCGCAACGCGAATCCAAGATCTGGATGCATGCTGGCAGCCGGCCGAAACGCTCCGGCTTCTCGAGTCGATCAGCCGACGTCTGTAACCGACGTGGACGCTCCTTTGCTCAAGTTCATCTGCTCGCGGTTGCGCGTGGAGTGCGGACTGTATCGTGAAGAGCTACTTGCACGTGCCGGCCAGCTCGAACTTCCGCCGACCGACGACCGGCTCACGGCTCTCCATGCGGAGTCTGCACTGTCGCTAGTGGACAGCGCGTATCGTGCTGATTTGACAGCAGACCGCAATCAGCTGGCCGACTACGCGACTGCACTAACTCGACTGACGCATCTCCCGCATCCGGTTCGTATTCGAGCCACTGCGATCGGTTTGGTGATCCTTTCTAACCAGTGCGACAGGGAGCGTGCCGACGACCTTTGGGGCGCTATCGCGCTCTCAAGCGAGGATTGCCTCGCGTCGGTTGGTAACGCTCGAGTGGCAATTCTCTATCACAGTATTTTTGGCGAAATATCGCACGTCTCGCGATTGGCCAAGCTCTTGCTTCGTCATGCTGTGTCCAACCGCCGGTCAGTCATGGCACCATTCGATGCGCTAAGGGCAGCCTTCGCACTTCGGATTGTCTCCAAGAACGACGAATACCTTGACGCCTTCAAACTTGCCTTCGAGTCGGCTCAGGCGCTCGAACTTCCCGTCCATGCGATGAATGCTGCGTGGCAGCTAGCTCAGTGCCACCTTGATCTCGGTCACCCAGCGGAATTCGAACGCTGGGCGTGCGAATTGCGAAGACTTCACGACGCGACGGCTGACTCGATTTCGAATAGCTTTGCATCCGCGCTTTTTTGTCGCGGTGCGATTGAGCAGCAGGATGCGCCGCAGGCCATGCAGTACTTTTCGCAATTCGTTGCAGATCTCCCGGAACGGCCGACGATCAAGGCGGCGAGCCACCGCCTAGCGCTGGACGTAGCGATTGGACTTCTTGAGCCCGGATGGAAGCCAAGGCCTAGTCAGTTGGCACTTCTTTCGTCGCATGCCGACACGATTCTTCAATTTGGAACGGCCGACTTCTTTGCCAGCGTCGTAGCTGATGGTCTTGCGAGAACGGACAGGATCGCGGCGAAATGCTTTCTCACCCGATACCTCGATGAGCTCCGTCGAGAGCTTGGCCCGCCTTCAGCCGCGCTTAGTCGATCTGCACGTATGATAGGCTTGGGGGCGGACAACAAGACGTAGGCGCTCAGCCAAGCCGACCCGAACCAGACAGAGATGCGGAAACCGGGTCTTCATCGAGCGACACCGGAGTCTTCTTCTTCTTGGAGAAGTCAAAAATCTGCGTGATGGAACGTGTGCCGCGCACGTCCTCGCCGGAGAACAGTAGATGGTACTTTGGGCTGGCTAGCAATGCCGCACAGATCTCGGGATCGAACTGCTTTCCAGCCATACGCATCAGCTCCGCCCTAACCTCTAACTCGGTCATCGCTTTCCGGTACGGCCTGTCCGTAGTCATCGCATCGATTGTATCCGCGAACATGATGATACGCGCCCCAAGCGGAATGTCAGTTCCGGACAGTCGATCCGGATACCCCGTGCCATCCCAGTTCTCGTGATGGTGGCGAATTGCGGGTAATACGTCTTCCAACTCGCTTACTTTTTCCACCAACTCCACGCTCTTCAGCGGGTGAAGCACCATAATTGCCCACTCGTCGGGCGTAAGTCGACCAGGCTTTTTTAGAATGGGTTCAAAAATCTCGTGAATTTTTCCAACGTCGTGCAGTAGCGCCGCAATCGCGATCCGATCAACCTGACGCTTGGGTAGGCCGATGGCGTATGCGATCACGGTCGCATATCGCGAGACACGCTGAGAGTGACCGGACGTGTAAGCATCTCGCATTTCGACCGTCTGCACCAAAAGCGTCAGCAACTCCTGATTGAACTTTTTCAACTGAATGGTTGCGTGATTCAGTTGGCGTAACCCGAATATCAGGAATGCAATGAACAGCACGCCAGCATAGCTAAACCGACCGTATACGAGGGCAAACGCGTGGACCCACGGGATCGAGACCGCATAGTTTACCAACGAGCCCATAACGTTATCGCGCCATACAAGCAGAACGTTTTTTCGTTCGCTAATCGATACGACAGCTGCCACTGAAAAGGTGTTGACAATCAAGTATGCACAGATCGCCGCGGCTTCGGGTATCGGCTGCAGCTGCTCCTTTAGTTTGAGGGACTCACCACCAAGTAGGTCGAAAGCTGAAACGGCGGCCGCTGCGGCCAGCGACTGCTGAGCGATATTGAATACTCTTTTTACCGCAAGTTGCTTCTTCTTGTTGAACTCGGCGAAACTGACTGCGGCAGCCACAAGAGCAATTGTCGGCCACGCCGGATATAGGATGGCCGCAACCAAAAAGGGCGTTAACGTGGCGGCCCCGGTGGTGGTACCCTGCAACTTGTAGTTGAAGAAATGCGCGAATGCACCGAGGAGTGCGAAGCTCGCTGCACCGCCAAACAGTGTCCAGTCAATCACGGGTTCGCGCACTATCAGCCCAACCAGCACAAACACGGCGCTGGAAACAACTAGGCTAACAAATACGAGGACGCGCGTGGGCATAATGATTATTGGAGCCCCCCGTCATCACGGATTAACCCCAGTTATGGCTGTCAGCCAAAACGAACGACCAAACTGCGCTCACGAGCTGGGCCAGAAATTCCATATGCGTCACCTCCCATCGGGTGAGTCACGTTGTCCCGCTCGGGACTGCACGTGCTATCGAGGTTAGCTCCGCTCGTACATATTGGCCTGCCCGCTCGGCTCCGCTCTACCGGGATGACGGGGGACGTTTTTGTTTTATCGTCTATCGTGACGATGAAGGTTTGGTGTGCCGCCCGCAGAATGCGGTCGGCACCTGCGTTCAACGATCGAGATACATCCAGCGGTTCGTGGCGTCGAGCACGGCAAGCACGGCGCACGTCTCCTTGCTCTCTCGCACTTCGGCACTGCCGGTCAGCACTGCGTTCTCACGGCCTATCCGTCCAACCAGGCTCACGAAGATGAAGTGCCGGTCGAACGCGTCGATCTGCTTCGATCCTTCCAGCGCCAGACTCCGGTCACCGCCGGTTGTCGCCTTCATGGATTCCACTATCGCCAGCACGGCCGCGCGGGACGCCAGCTCGACTCGCGAACGCTCGCTCTCCTGCCCTTCCGACTCTCCGAAGTACTCCTCGCCGTCCTTGCTCAGCGTCACCCGACACAGCACACCGCGTGTGCGCGATCGGCGCACTTCTACGTCCTCGAACATCAGTCTGCGACGCCCGCCATGCTGAGTATCGGCCGTCGGGCCCGCTACCGAGGTGACGCCGGCCACAAAAGTCGGTTGCGCCGCCTGCGCGGCCGACTGGGCCTGCGCGGCTGCGTGGGCCTGCGCGACTGCCTGTACCTGCGCGGCCGCCTGTACCTGCGCGGCCGCCTGCGCTGCCGCCTGTGCCTGCGCGACTGCCTGGCCTGACACGTACTCGGGAGAGGCCACGCCGGGGATCGCCCCCAACGGAGTCCCCGACACAAACGGATTTGCCCGGGGTGCCGCCGACGGCAAGTCGGCGGCGCGGACAGGGTCCAACGACTGCGCAATGCTCACGTTGCGATGGTTGATCCGCAAGCCGAGCAGGGCCATAATCGCACTCTAGATATTG
>JANOKE010000690.1:0-6036 GCA_031419135.1 Gemmatimonadaceae bacterium | reverse complement strand
TTGCGTGACACCGGTTTTGGTATCAATAAGCAGTACCCGGGACAGCGCGCCGCGCACGTAGGTGGGGTCGCCGTCGCGGCGGAAATCCTGACCGAAGGCCTCGCGCCGAACGGACGACGTGGCCGCGATGAAACGTCCGTCGTCGGTGAGGTCGCCCACGGTGTAGGACACGATGCCCAGCGCGTCGTCGGCGACAAAAGTATTCTCGGCGGTGCGGGTCGCCGTCGGGAAGAACGTGGCGACAGCGAACGCGATAGCGACGGAAAGGCGCATGGCGGGTGGTGGCGAGAGGGCGGGCGACGTTTGTGGGTTCGACTTCAACGCGGCCTGCAGAATGTGGCGGTTGCCAGCGCCCCTCGCCAGTCGCCGCGCGCTAGAACCGAATCGTCATGGCCGCTCCCGCCGACGGAGTGCGCCCCATCGCTATCAGCGGCACCACACTGGCCCGTGGTTCGGCGCGTCGCCGATCGAGTTCGTCTTTGGCGTCGCGCTGGGCAGCCAGCACTCGCCCACGGCGCTGCAGGCCGCGAAACGCGAGAGCGACGCTGATGCCGCCGATGGCCGCGCTGGTGCCGCCAATCGTGCCAGTTGCTGGATCTTGAACCATCAGCATCCCACCAATGGCGGACAAGGCTACGCCGCTGGCGATGCCGACCACGATGCCGCTCCGGCGGTGTCCGTCGGCGTTGCCGGTGGCATTCCAGATACCGGTGGCCAACGATCCCACCAGCGCGATGGACGAACCCGCCATGACCGTCACGATCATCGTCTGCTCTGCCGAACTCGCATACGGAACCTGAATGCGCGCGGCCTCGGCAAGCGTGATTCCGTGCAGGTCGAGCCATGCTGCGAGGGCCGAGTCACCGGCCAACTGTGCAACCCAGACATTGTTGTTGGCGCGCGCTACGCGATCGACAATGTCGCGTCGTCCGGTGGATTCCAGCAGATGGGCAACTGCGCAAAGTGTGCCCGTCTGGCGATCGACAAAGTACGGGGTTGGTTGTTCGGGAAAGTCGTAGTTGTGCGGGAACACCGCGCGCGCATTGTACGCGGCCAGCGTTTCGACCAATCGTGCGCGCTCGGCGCGTTGTGGTGCGGTAAGCGAATGCACGTCACGCAACCCAATCTCAGCGAGCACGCTGTCGAAATGCGCTTGAATGCGCTGTGTTTCGGCCTGAGCCGTGTGGCGCGGAGAGGTGACGGCGTGCGCTGCACCAGTGACCGCCAGAATGAGCAGTGTTGCCATGGCAACGGGAACCGACCGACCAGTCAGGGACATGGGACACTCCGGAATTCGTGAAGCTGAAAGGAAATTCGCAACGTGCAGGGGTAACCGCGGGCGGGCGTTTGTGCGTCACACACTCACCCGTGGATTCGTTACCGACACGCCCGCGACTCGTCAAGGGACTGCACGGTTCGCATCCTGGCGCCTAATATTGACCGAACGTAGCCTCCTTCGACCTTCGGTTTCGACCTTTTCAGGCCCTTCGGCCGATCTCAATAGCCATGTGGAAAAACCTCTGCGATGACGAGCACGACTTTCACGCGATGACCGTCATCAACCGCACCTTTCTCGGCATCCTCGTTTGTTTTCTCAGCTTCGGCGGCTTCGCTATCGCGACGCGCCTGGGCGCGACGGTCCCGCCCAGCTCTGTGTCGTATGGCACCGAGAAGGCGCACCCGACCGCTACGGTTTTCGGGGACTGACACGGCGCTGACGTCCGGCAAGCACGGTGTACAAAGGGGCGCGATCATTGTGATCGCGCCCCTTTTGCGGCATGGAACCGGTTTGACGTTCACCATGGTGAAGTAGGGCGCCTCGGCGGACGAATGAAGTGCTTCATCGATTCTTGATCTCCGTCAGTCCGGTGACTGTCCCCGTGAGCGTCGCCATTCCCTCGATGTACATGACGACCGTTGGCGGTGTGCGCGCCGCCAGCGGATCCGCGCCATCAACGATCAGCGTGAACGCGCGTTCCTCACGCCCCACGCGCAGTCGACCGGTGACAGTGGCCCAGTTGGGCCCGGGCTGCAGCGTTCCCAATGACAGGGACTGCAGCCCCTGTCCCTCGGCTGTGGTGAGTTGCACACGGCCGCTGGCTGCGCGCGTTCCTGTGCCCTGCACAACATCAACTGTCACGCGGGTCGCGACCGCACTGCCATTCGCCCGCAACGTCCCCGCAACCCGCACACGTCGTGTGACATCCAGACGCAATTCACGACTGGGCATGTGCCCGCTGCGTCGCAGGGCCACACCACCGCGAGCGCCCGTGACCGCGCCATCGCGCAACGCTACCACACCATTCACGAGCACGAGTCGGATTCCTTCCGACGGAAGATTCGGCGTGGCGTAGGTGGCGTGATCGATCACCGTGGCGGTGTCGAACACCGTGATATCCGCCGCCATGCCGGGTGCGAGGATGCCGCGATCGATCATCCCGGTGATCGCGGCCGGCAGCGCACTCATCTTTCGCACGGCATCTTCCCAGGTGAGCGTGTGCGTTTCACGCACGTAGTGACCCAGAATGCGCGGAAAGGTCCCGAAGGCGCGCGGGTGCGCGCGTGTCCCTGTCCAGGCGCCACAATCACACGCGATTGCCGCGTCAGGATACTGCAGAATCTTTTGCAAATCCCCTTCGGCGCCAAACGACAGAATGGCTGACGGGAATTCCGTTTCGAGCACCTTTACCACAGCGTCGCCCGGCGATTTCGCGCCCTGCTGCTGCATGATGTCGGAAAGCCTCCGACCGGTCTCGTTGAGCATGATGCCGTTTGCGCCATTGAAGCGCGCCGAGATGGCGCTGTCTGACTCGGCGATAATACGCGCCCGAAGCGACGGGTCGGCGAATCGTTCACGCATCTTCACGAGGCCACCGTCCTGCGCCCAGCCAGGAATGATCAGCGCCGCGAGCGCGGTTTGGCCGGCGAGATACGGATACACGTCGGCCGCAACCCAGCGACCGGCGGCAGTGGCAGAACGTATCATTTCCAGCACCGCATCGGCGGTTCCCTGTTCGCGTCCCTGCACTTTCATGTGCGTGAACACCGGTACCAGACCGGTGCCCTCACCAATCGCCATCGTCTCCTCCATCCCTTTGCGCGAGCTGTAGCCAAACTCTGGTGCGAGACGATCGTGATTGGGAAAGAATGTGCGCCAGGGTCGCGCCGGATTGAGCACCTGGATGACCTCGGATACTGTCGCGAAATAGGCCGGCTTGTAGTCCAGCCCTGCCGAAACGCCAAACGCGCCACGCTCAAGGTTGGCGACAATCATGGCTCGCATGCGTGCGACGTCGTCGGGCGTGGGGCGTTTGTCCGACGGCCCCATCACGCTCGCCCATACCGAATTGAAACCGGCGCTGGCCGCGATGTTCACGGCAAGTCCGTTCCGTGCGATCCCATCCAATTGCGCGCCTATGTCGGCCGGTCCGGCTCCGTCGGCGTTGAGCAACTCCGTAGTCACGCCCTGCGTGAGCATATTCGCTGCGGTGGAGAGTACAGCGGGTACGGCATGACTGTGGATGTTGATGAAGCCCGGGGCAACGAACAGTCCGCGCACGTCGATGTCGGTGCGGGCAGTGGCGCGTGTGAGATCTCCAATGCGCGCAATGTGGCCGCGGGTGATGGCCACGTCGGCGCGGTAGCGTGGCGCGCCCGTGCCATCGACGACAGTGCCGCCGCGCAGAATGATGTCGTACGAGACGACGGTCTGCGCGGCAGTGGGGCTGGCGCATACAGCGGCGGCGATCAGTCCTGCCGCTGCGAGGCGTATGGCCGCGGCGCGGCGATGAGAGGGGCGCATCTCCGAATCGATGACGCTCCTACCGCACCTGAAACGTTAACGTGGCCCACTTCGACTCATAGTCCACCGAGTCGCGCTGGACCCTCGTCATATTGATGAACTTCACGTACCACGTTCCCGCGACCGACAACGGAATGCTCGCCACGCCATCGGCATTGGATCGCACGCTCTTCTGCTCGATGCCCTTGTCGGCCGCGTTCATCCCGCCGTACAGCACGAATTGGTTGGCGGCCGGCTTGCCATCAACCAGCGTGCGCACGTGCAGCGTGGCGCCTTTGGCGAGTGCGTATGGATTCTCCATTGGCACCAGCTCCGCCGGATAGCCAAACGTCTTCTTGTAGTCGTCGGTGCGAACATCTCCCACCTGCAGAATGGCTTTCACGTGTTTGTGGTAGCGCTCGCGGGCCGGCTTTTGCAACTCGCCGGCTTGCTTGCGTGCCGCCAATGCATCGGGAATGCCGTCGTCGGCAAGGTAGAGGTTGAAATCGTCGGCTGACAGGTCAATGCGATTCGGCTTCGTGGACGCGCCAATGACGTACGTGCCCGCGTCGCGTGTGTGAATATGAAACGTGCTGGTATCGCCACGCACCGACCACTCGGTGGTATCGAGTTTCACGCGCCCACGCGGCGAAACCACGCTCGCGTCGGCCAGCCGATTGCGTGCGATGGAGTTCTCGCTCTTGGTAAACGTGCCGTTCAACACGCGCACGCGTACCTCCGCATTCACTGGCGCGAAGTACCGGGTGGGCTTGAGGAACAAGTCATGCGCGGCGGCCACAGCCACCCACGTGAGCAGCAGTCCGAAGCTGATGACAATGGTGCGGGCCCTGCCACCACGGCGCCGCGATGGTGTGGACAGCTGCGGATGTTCGGACATGGCATGACTCCAGCGATAAGGATGGGAACAGCGGGATGAATGGTCTGGCAAACGCGCGACTACGGTTGTTTGGGACGGGGTGCGTTTGTGAGCACCGTGTCCGACTGCTGAGGCGTGTTGGACTCCAAATCTGCGGCGGCATCGGCGGCGGCTTCTTTCGCTAATCGCGTCTTGATCTCGCCCATCTGTGTGAGGCCCAGCACCCTGCCCACGCCGGTGGCGTCGATGCCGTACTCGGCGGGCAACACGACGCACACCAGCAGGGTGGCGGCCACGACCAAGGCAAGCATGGTTGACCGAAGCAGTGTGCGTTTCGACACAGGAGCGGCACTTGAGTCCGTTGGACTGGTCATCGATAAACTCTCAGGAAGCGACGACGAAGTAGCCGACCAGTTGGTAGCCAGCGAGAACAAATCCTGCAGACATGAGGGCGACGTTGGCAGTGTACGCATGGCGACCAAAGCTGACCGTGCGCCGCCAGTATCCCATGGCGATGAGAATGGCACTCAGCGCCAGAAGTTGTCCGATCTCGACCCCCACATTGAAGGCGATGAGGTTGGGAACGAGCCCGTCGGGCGAGAGTTCGAAATCAAGAATCTTGGTCGCTAAACCGAATCCGTGACAGAGGCCAAAGAAGAATGTCGCCGCCTTCGCGCTTGGCTGAAGGCCAAACCAGCGCTGGAAGGCGCCCAGGTTGTCCATCGCCTTGTAGACCACCGAGAGGCCGATGATGGCATCGATGAGATAGGCGCTCACACTGACGCCGCCCAGCACACCGGCCAACAGCGTGATCGAATGCCCCACGGCAAAGAGCGTGACGTACAGGCCGATGTCCTTGAGCCGATACAGGAAAAAGATCACGCCAAACAGAAACAGCAGATGATCGTATCCGGTGACCATGTGTTTGGCGCCAAGGTAGGCAAAGGGAATCAGGAGCACCCCTGAGACCTCCTGGATGTATCCCTTGTCGCCGGCGGCCACGCCGTGAGCCAACAGGTCTGAAGGCATCAGAGCAATCGCCGCGATCAACAGCGGCAGCAGGGCACGTCGCAGAGAAACGGTGAACATGTGGTTTTATCGCGCCCGCTCGTACACAACGCGTTGGCGCGATACTGTCGAAAGGCGGCACGAGGCCAGCAGTACGGCAGGGCGGCGAGCGTCTGAAAGGGTGGAGGGCATCGCAGAAAGTTATGCGCTCGCGGCAATCCTGCGACGTTACCGCCCTGGTTGCTCGATTACTGCCACTCCGTCGAAGCCGACGATCTCGAGTATCAGGATCGACTCCACGCTCAGGGCGCAAGGTAAGTCCTGGCCAGTCCAGCGAGGTTGGACCGCTTGCACAATGGACGCCGACTAG
>JANOKE010000689.1:0-13252 GCA_031419135.1 Gemmatimonadaceae bacterium | reverse complement strand
ATGGCCTTCCGTGGTGCGAGCACACCGTAAACCGCCAGCGTGACATAGCAGTCGGCGAGGCCGGTCAGGGCGAGGGCGAACGATGCGTCGGCATCGACGGCCGCCTGCATGTGCTCGAGCGCGCGCTGCATGGAGCTCGCGGTGCGTTGGCCCCACTCGAAGCGTCCTTTCAGATAAGACTCGTACGCTTCGAAGTTCGCGGTGGGCGTTTCAACGAGCCGTTCGGTGTCGGAGCGCAGTTTCACGCGCAGCGCGTCCACTATCGCCCTCGAGATCTCATCCTGCACTGCGAACACATCGCTCACGTCCCGATCGAATCGTTCTGACCACAGGGCAAAGCCACCAGCCACTTCAGTGAGCTCGGCGCTGATGCGAAGCCGCTCACCCGTCCGCCGCATACCGCCGGTGAGGACTGCGCTGACACCGAGTTCCGTGCCGATCGCCCGGACATCGTCGGAGCGGCCCTTGAATCCGAACGCCGAGGTGCGGGCTATGACGCGCAGGCCTGGAAGCTTCGAGAGCGCATGGATGAGATCCTCGCTGATGCCGTCGCTCAGGTAGTCATCGGTGGCCACTCCACTGCGATTTGAGAAGGGCAGCACGGCAATGGATGTTACCGTGGTCGCGCCGCTGCGCCGAGCCGTGAAGGGAACCGACGGTGTGGCGGTCAGGGCTTGGGCGAATTCGGCCACCGACGCGAAGCGCTGGTCGCGTTCGCGCTCAAGTGCGGTGAGCAGCGCCGACTGCACGTGGAGCGGCAGCGGCTCCAGCGTATGTTGCGGTGGTTGAGCAGCGCGCACGGTTTTGCGCGAAAGGATGGCGATCGATGTTGGACCATCGTATGGCGGACTTCCTTCCAGCAGCTCATACAGCACCGAGGCCAGGCTGTACAAGTCGGCGCGTTCGTCTACCGGCGTGTCGGTGAACATCTGCTCCGGAGCCATATACAATGGCGTGCCCGTGAACATTCCGTCTGACAATGGCGCGTCGCTGGTGTCATCGTTGCGTCCCAGGCGCTTGGCGATACCAAAGTCGGCGACCAGCGCATGACCGCGGAACAACAGGATGTTCTCCGGCTTCACGTCGCGATGCACGATGTTGCGACTGTGGGCGAAGCTGAGCGCCTCGGCCACCTCGAGCGTCAGCCGCAGGGCCTCCGCAAGGGAGAGCCGGTGCTCGCGCTCCAGGCGCTCGCGCAGCGACTCGCCTTCCACAAAAGGCATGACGAGATAGAGCAACGAGTCCGCGTCCCCGGAGTCGTAGATTGGGACAATGTGCGGGTGCTGCAGACACGCCGCGGTGCCGATCTCGCGCAGAAAGCGCTCGGCACCCAAACTGGCTGCCAGCTCTGGTCGAAGCACCTTCACGGCAACCTGCCGGTCGTGCTTGTGATCCTGCGCCAGAAACACCAGCGATGCGCCCCCGCGGCCGACTTCCCTCAGGAGCGAGTATCTCGCCCCCAGGGCTCGGCTGAGTTCAGCATTCGGTGTCGTCAGGTCAGGCTCATCCGATGGCATGCAGTCGCGGGCGCGATTCGATGGTGTGACGAGGGCACGAGGTACAACGTGCGGCGCGAGGACAAATGATGGCGGGACGCGTCGTGTCGCGCCACCGCAACGGGAATACGGGTCTCGGCGTTTACGGTTACGGGGTGGCGAGAAAGTGGCGAAATTCCTGCCGCGCCCCCCCCACCCGCCGTCGTCCTCTCTGCCTGCAGGAGCCCCGATGTTTCGATTGCCGCGTCCGCCCGTGTCCTCGCTGTTGCTCCCGTCATTGGCGCTGCTCTGCGTCGCCACCACACAACCGTTGGCCGCGCAGCCCCTGAACAACGTAGCGCAGGAGTTTGAGAAGCTGCATTTCCGCTCCATCGGACCGGCCACCATGTCTGGACGCGTGGCCGACTTGGCGGTCTATGAGGCCAACCCGGCCATCTACTACGTAGGCACGGCCCATGGCGGTGTGTGGAAGACCACCAGCAACGGCGCGATGTTCACACCGCTCTTTCAGGACCAGGGGCTGATTGCGATTGGCGACGTGGCGATCTCGCAGACCAATCCGGATGTGTTGTGGGTGGGCGCCGGTGAGTCGAACAATCGACAGAGTACCTCGTGGGGCGGCGGCGTGTACAAGTCGGTCGATGGCGGCAAGACTTTTGCGATGATGGGGTTGGCCAACTCGAAGCACATCAACCGCATCATCATCGATCCGCGCAATAATGACGTGGTGATCGTGGCGGCAACGGGACCACTGTTCGGGTCCGGTGGTGATCGCGGTTTGTACAAAACGAGCGACGGCGGGAAGACGTGGAAGCAGGTGTTGAAGGTCGACGACGAGACGGGCGCCAACGATCTCGCGCAGAGTCTCTCCGATCCGAATACGCTGTATGCCTCCACCTACCAAAGACGTCGCACCGCCTGCTGCATGAACGGTGGCGGCCCGGGCAGCGGACTGTGGAAGTCCATCGACGGTGGCGACACGTGGACGCGGCTGAGTGGCGGTGGGTTTCCGGCCGGCTCGCTCGGTCGCATTGGCGTGGACGTATTCCGGGGGAACGCCAACCTGCTGTACGCAGCCATCGAAGGTCCGGCGGGTGGCGGCCGCGGAGCTCCAGCGGCCGACGAGAGCGCGCCGGATGCGGCCGCGGGCGGCGGCGGTAGAGGTGGCGCCGGCGCGGGCGGACGCGGCGGTGCCGGTGCGCAGGCTGGCGTGACCGGGGTGTATCGCTCCGACAACGGTGGCGCGACCTGGAAAAAGGTCAGCAGCACCAATCCGCGTCCGATGTACTTCAGTCAGGTGCGCATCGATCCCGTCAACGAGAATCGCGTGTACATGGGCGGTGTTGGACTGCACATGTCCGTTGACGGAGGGGCGACGTTCGAAACCGATGCCGCGCTGGTCACGCACGACGATATTCACGGGATCTGGATCAACCCGAAGAACTCCGACCACGTGCTGCTCGGCAACGACGGCGGTCTGGCGGTGTCGTACGACATGAGTCGCACGTGGACGTTCATTCCGAACTTGCCGGTGGGGCTGTTCTATCACGTGTCGTTCGACATGGAAACACCGTTCAACGTGTGCGGTGGCATGCAGGACAACTACGACTGGTGCGGACCGAGCGCGTCGCGTATGAATCGCGGCATTTTCAACTACGACTGGTTCCAGATTCAAGGTGGGGACGGGTTCGTGGCCATTCCGGATCTTCGCGATTCGCGCATCATCTACACCGAGTCGCAGGATGGCAACATGACTCGACGCAACAAGGTGACGGGTGAATCGAAGGCCATTCGGCCCACCCCGCAGAATGTGACGAACGCCGCGACCGGCGAGGCCTATCGCTTCCACTGGGATACGCCACTGATGTTGTCGCCCAACAATCCGGGCATTCTGCTGGCGGCGGCCAACCGGGTGTTCCGCAGCATCGACCGTGGCGATTCGTGGGAAGCGATCAGTCCTGATCTCACGAAGAACGAGAAACGCGACGACATCGTGACGATGGGTCTCAAGGGCAGTGAGACCACGATCTCTCGCAACGATGGCATTTCTCAGTGGCCGGCCATTGTGACACTGGCCGAGTCGCCAAAGATGGCTGGCGTATACTACGCGGGCACCGATGACGGCACGGTGCAGATGACAAAGGACGGTGGCAAGACGTGGACGAATATCACGAAGAACCTTCCTGGGTTTCCCTCGGGGCATGCGTTCGTGTCGGAAGTGGTGCCGTCGCGCTTTGATGCGGCCACGGTGTATGTAACCGTCGCCAATTATCGACTGAATGATTACGACCCATACGTGTGGATGAGCACCGATTTCGGCGCGTCATTCAAGCCGATGACGTCGGGGTTGCAGGGTGAGGTCGTCAGGACGCTTACCGAAGACACGCGCAATGGCGATGTCCTGTACGTCGGTACGGAAACCGGAATCTTCGTGTCACTCGACAAGGCCGCGTCGTGGCGCCGGTTGAAGGCCAACTTCCCAACGGTGCGTGTGGACGAGTTGACGATTCACCCGCGCGACAACGCGTTGCTGGTGGCCACGCACGGACGGGCACTCTGGATTCTCGATCATCTCGAGCCGATCCAGGAATACGCGGCCGCACAGAAAGCGGAGGCGACGTTGTTTACCCCCGGACGATCATTGCAATGGAAGGCGAAGGACGATCGCAACGAAGAATTCTGGGGACATCAGTTCTTTACCGGCGAGAACCCTCCGGTTGAAACGGTGATTCAGTTCAACCTTGCCAAACCGGCTACCAAGCCGATGCTGCGTATCAGCTCGACCACTGGTGCAGTGGTGCGTGAACTGGTCGTGCCCGATGCGCGCAACGTGGCGGGCATTCAGACCGTGTGCTGGGATCAGCGTGTGGAACCCGTGCGCGATGCCGGGCCGACGGCGCCGGCCGGTGGTCGCGGAGGGGGCGGTGGTGGCGCATTCGGAGGCGCGGGTGGCGCGCGCCCGATCGCCGGTATGCCGGTGCCGTTGCCGCCGGTTGGCTATCTCGCGGAGAATCCGTGTACACCTGCCGTCGGCGCTGGCGGTGGCGGTGGCGGCGGTGGATTTGGTGGACGCGGTGGTGGCGGCGGGACGCAGGGACCGCAGGTGTTGCCGGGTACCTACACGGTGGCGTTGGTGAGTGACGGCAAGGTGGTGGACACCAAGCCACTCACGATCGCCATGGATCCGCAGGTGCAGATGACCACCTTGGCGCGCGCGCAGTACAACACGTTGCTGATGGATTTGCACGGCATGCACCGGCGCGGAGCCGATGCGGCGGCCCAGCTCACCGCTCTCTATGCCGAAATGCAGAAGGTGGTGCCGAAGGTAGATTCGAGCAGTGCAACGCCGGCAGTGAAGACACAGTTCGCCGCCTTCCGAAAGGAGTTTGACGCACTGCGTCCGAAGTTCGGCGTTGGCATTCCTGCCGTGACGTTCGCACCTGGTGGTGGTGGTGGTGGTGGTCGTGGCGGCGCCGCCGGACCCGAGGCCAACGCCAACGTGATGGCACGCGTGGGCACGGTAAAAGGCGCCATCATGGGAACGTGGGAAACGCCCAGCGCATCGCTCATGAAACAAGTGGCCGAAGTCAAAGCCGCATTGCCACCGGCGATCACCGTAGCCAACGCGTTCATGGTGAAAGCTCGCGCGATGAGCGCGACGCTCGCGCCGTTCGGGCTGACGTTGACGGTGGGGAAGTAGGACATGTGTTGCAGGTAGTCTGGAGCGAAGGAGACGGGAGATGGGAGAAGGAAAGACGGGAGATTTCCAGCCGGACACACTGCACGCAAACTGGACGTCTCCCGTCTCCAGTCTCTTGTCTCCCGTCTTGATTTTCCAACCATACATCACGTCAACGAGGACCCCCATGCTCCGCCTGCTTCCCTGCGCTATCGTAGTCGCCCTGCTGATGGCTCCGCCAATGCTGGTGGCGCAACCCGCCGGTCGTATGAATCCGATCATCGCCCTGCAGGAAAAGGGGTTGCCGATTTTTGGCATCGGGCATTCGGCGATCGCCGTACGAACAGGCGGTGGGCGAGGACGCGGTGGCGCGCCCCCTGCGGCGGACGTGCCGCCGACGCCACCGCCAGCACCGATCGTGCTCAGCGACGTCGCCAAGGAAACGGTCGACTACAAACGCGCAGACTATCTGTTCACGTCCGGTACATCAGACACGTTCCTGCGCTATCTGGAGGAGATCACCAAGGCGGGCGGATCGATGCGCACGCATCCGTTCACCGCGAAGATCGGCATCTGGCATAGCAACCCGACGAACGTGAGCACTGCGATCATTCGCCAGCTCAATGCGGGTCACGTCGGCGTGTCGATGGAAGCGGTTGAGTCGGCGCAGGAGGTGCGCGACGTGATCAAGGCGATGCGCTTTACTTCGGCAGGCGGCACACGTCCGGATACCGGGCTGTCGAATGCCGCCGCGTACTGGGGACTCACGGTCGAGCAATACAAGCGAAAGGCCGACGTGTGGCCCATCAACAAGCAGGGCGAACTGCTGGTCACGGTGATTGTCGAGAGCAAGGAGGGACTGGCTCATGTGCGCGAAATCGCCGCGGAGCCTGGTGTGGGTCAGATCTTCGCCGGCTACGGCACACTGGGCGGTGTGTTCCGCGATGACCCGGCCGGTCGCGAAGCGGCGGCTGCGCAAATTCTTGCCGCTTGCAAGGAATTCAAGATTCCCTGTGGATTTCCCACCAACAACGCGGCCGAAATGGAACAGCGGATGAAGGAAGGATGGACGGTGCACATCATGCAGCGACGCAACGAAGACGGGTTTGGCGCGGTGGAAGCGGGGAGAAAGTTGTCTGGGCGGAAGTAGGGGGAACCAAAAGACTGATGACGGGAGAAGGAAGACGGGAGACGTCCAGCCGACAAGCAGTGTGTCCGGCTGGGCGTCTCTCGTCTCCCTTCTTTACTCTCCCGTCTTAACCCTTCCCCTTCCCGACCTTGTCCCTCGTCGGACTGTCATCCTCATTCCACGGGAACGGCGCGCCCTTCACCTGCCGCGGATACACCTCGTTCAAGTTCGTCGCATCGTACAGTCGTCCGTTCTTCATGACGTACTTGATGCCCATTGTGTTCTGCAAATTGTCCAGCGGATTGCGGTCGAACACCACGAGGTCGGCCAGCTTGCCCACTTCGATGGAGCCCACGTCCTTGCCAAGCCCCAGTGCTTTGGCGCCGTGAATCGTGGCCACCTTGAGCGCGTCAAACGGCGTCATGCCATCGCCCATGCCGATGTTCCACATCTCCCAGTGAAAGCCGATGCCTTGCTGTTGGCCGTGTGAACCCACACCGGCCAGGCCTCCGGCGTCAATGAGCTTCTTGATGTCGCCGCCCGCGGCCTTCATGGGATACTGGTTGTCCATGAACCAGCCGGCCTGACCCATGGTGGTCACCGCGCCAGCTGAGCCACCGCGACGGAAGATCTTGCCTTCCAGATCACTCCATGGCGTGAACAGCTGAAGCTTCGCGTCGTGCAGCAAGTCCGACTTCTCGTACCAATAGTTCTCGGCCCACGGGGCGCCGTACGCAACGATGATCGTAGGTGTGTAAGCAATACCCGATTCGGCCAGCAACTTGATGACGTCAGACTGCAGCGGATACGTGGGAATGGTGTGCTCATGACCGCTGTAGCCATCGATGGCTTCGGTCATGTTCATCTTGATGTCCAGTCCACCTTCTGTGGTGGGCATGAGCTTGAGTTCGTTGGCCGCCTGAATGATCCACTGGCGCACTTCGCGATTGCCGGCTTGATATTCCTTGATAGTCTTCGTGTCGTAGTACTCGGCGTAGCGCCTGAGCACCGTGCGCGCATTGTCCAGACTGCGAATGTTTTCCGCAGCAAACACGCCGGGTCCGGTTGAATAGATGCGCGGCGCCAACACCTTGCCGGCCTTCTCCTGGTCTTCGTAGCTCAGCACATCGGTGCTGCCCGTCTGCGGGTCGCGCGCGGTGGTGACTCCGTAGGCCAGATTGGCCGCGTAACTCCACACGGGATCGCGATGGATGTTGGTGGCGACACGCAAGTGCGCATGCGTGTCCACGAATCCGGGAATAATGGTCTTGCCCTTTACATCAATGACGCGGGCACCAGCGGGCGCTCGTACCGAGCCGCTCTTCCCGACGCCCACAATGCGGTTGTCCGTGATGGCGATGTCACCACTGGCGAAGATCTCACTGCCCTTCATGGTGATCAGGCGCGCGCCTTTCAGCAGCACCGACGCCTTGGGAATGTCGCGCGTTGCAGACACCCGGATCCTCGTCTCCACGGGCTTGTACGTGGCCAGCACACGCGCCGCGCCACGACCGCCGCCGGCGGCCGCACCAGTGGAATCCCCGCCAGCGCCACCGCCAGTCGGGCGCGGATTGGCCCGGCGTACCGAGTCATCGAATGCGTACGCGCGTTCGATGTCGTACACGGCGTGCGCGTTGCCAATCGACCAATGAATGGTCTTGCTGTCTGCTCCCCAACTCGGGAACTGCGCGCCAATGTCGGTGAGCTTCCTGGACGGGAAATCCTGACCGGGCGTGCCTGCTGCGGCACCCGCGCCACCACCGCGACCTTCTCCAACCGTGATCGTGGGCTCGGTGCCACCGGGCCAGGGCACATCGGGGATGTAATACAAATCGAGATTCACCTGCGCGAGGACATGCGTGCCGTCTGGTGACAGGCGCGCCCAGCTGGCACCACCGCCGCCGCCACCACCACCACCACCAGCCGCGGCACCAGCGACACGCAGGATGTTCTTGACGTCAGTGCCGTCCCAACGCATGGAGTACAGACCGCGCTGTCCGTTGTAGCTGAAAATGCGTGACGTATCGCGCTGCGAGAAATGCGCGTCACCGCCGCCGTTTGCAATGAACGTGGCCTCTCCGCCCGCAGCCGGAATCCAGACCATCTCGCCGCCACCGCCGCCACGACCACCGCCGCCACTGGCCGTGCGAAACGCGCGCGATGGAGCGCGTGTAGCCACGATGCGAGACCCGTTGGGCGTGTATTCCGGACTCGTCCAGAGCGCCTGTTGCGGCGTGAGACGTTGCGGTTGGCCGTTGCCGTCGCTGCGTACACGATTGAGATAGCCAATGCTGTCGGCCCATGTGGTGTAGGCGATGTACTGCCCGTCGGGGCTCCACGTGGGTTCGAACTCGCCGAAATTGCTGCTGGTGAGACGCTTCGGAGTCCCGCTGGGATAATCCATTACGTACAGGCGGTCGAGCGCTACAAACGTCAGTCGCTTGCCATCGGGACTCGGGACGGCGTCGCGTATCTGCTTGATCGTGAAGGTGGAGGAATCGGAAATCGGATAGTCAAATGCGACCTTCGGACCCAACGCCTGCACGACGTCCACCTCGAACGGAATCTCGGTTGCCTTCCTGGTGTCCATGGCCACCTTCCAGAACTTTCCGTCCCACGTGGTCACCAGAAACTTCGAGTCGGGCGTGAACGACATGCCCGGATACACATCCAGTGAGGCAATCGATTCCTGATCATCGCGTTGCACAGGACCCGTCAGCCACGCGTCTTCACTGGTGGCAAGATCGCGAATACGCAATCGAGAGTGATCGACATAGCGGGTGCCATACACAAGCCACTTGCCGTCGGGGGACAATGTGGGGCGGAATGCCGATCCCCACCGGCTCTCCTTCGTCGTCACCTGTCCGGTTTCGCGGTCGTACTGCATGAGGGAGTAGTCGCCCAACGGCGTGTTGTACACCCAGCGTCCACGGCGCTGCGCGAACCAGACGTAGCGCGCGTCCTTGCCGAAGGCGGGCCCTGCTTCACGCGTGACATCGGCGGCAACTCCGCCGGCGCCAGCGCGTCCGCCTGCGGCCGCCGCATCGGCGCGAATGAGCTGAATACCGGTGCCGCCGGTGGCCGGAAACATCCACAGTTTCTGTCCACGGGTGGCAACGATGTATTTGCCGTCAGGCGTCCAGATGGGCGACTCGTACGTGTTGGTATTGCCACTCGTGAGTTGGATGGTGTCCTTCTTGTCGATGGAGATCGTGAACAGGTTGTAGCCCCCGGTGCGATCACTCACGAACACGATGCGCTTGCCGTCTGGTGAGATGCGAGGTTGCGCGTCGAACGCCATGCCGCGCGTGAACGGTGTGGCCTTTCCGCCGACAATCGGCATGGTGTAGATGTCACCCAGCAGGTCAAACGCAATGGTCGCGCCATCCTTGCTGACATCCGACGACATCCAGTTGCCGCTTGTTGTTGTGAACGCGAGCGTGCGCGTGGGCTTGAGTGGCAGCCCCTCTTGCATGGGGTCACGCGTCGGCTGCGCAGCGCCGCCACCGCGCTGGGCGGTGGCCGTCAAGGGCATCATGACCAGTGCGATCGCGACCGCGCGCAGGCGCTGCAGCGGTCGCAGGGACATTGTCGGGCAGTGCATCGCTAACATGGGAAATCCCCGTGCAAAGGAAAGGCGTGTGGCGTGGAGTCGCGAACGGGCGAGGGCTACCAAATGGGAAGGTAGTGAAGCGCCCCCCGCTAAAGGGCCATGGTGCCGGTTGCAGGACCCATGGCAATCGGTAGCTTTGCGCCCATGACTTCCTCTCGATGGTTCTCGACTGTTCTGGTGGTGGCACTGGTGGTCGGCAGCGCGTTCCCGACACATGAACTCGACGCGCAGCAGGCACCCCAAACAGATCCCACCGCCGCGCTGCTCTCAGAGCTGATTCGCGTGAATACCAGCAATCCGCCCGGTAGGACGCAGGCATTGGCCGACGTGCTGACGGTGCGGTTCAAGGCCGCGGGGTTCTCGGTCGAGATCTTTCCGACGCCGGACTCGGGGAAAGTGCACTTCATTGCCCGACTCAAGGGCGACGGCACGAAACGCCCACTGTTACTGGCCGCGCATGCCGACGTGGTTGGTGTCGAACGTGAAAAGTGGTCGCTGGATCCGTTTGCTGGCGTGATCAAGGACGGACACGTATACGGGCGCGGGGCTATCGACTTCAAGGGTGGCATGGCCGTGTTTGCGATGGCCGCGCTGCGCCTGGCCGAGAACAAGGTTCCCTTGGCGCGCGACGTGATCTTCATGGCGGAAGCCGATGAAGAGGGCGCACCCATGAATACCATGTGGTTGGCCAAGGATCATTGGGCGTCGATGGACGCCGAGTTCGCGTTGAACGAGGGGGGATGGATCATCAAGGGCGACGACGAAAAGGTGCGTTACGTGAGCATCTCGACGGCCGACAAGTCGGTCACCGGCATTGTGCTCACCGCCAAGGGTACGTCCACGCATTCCTCGATGCCTTTGCCGGACAATCCGATTGCGTCGTTGGCCGCCGCGCTGGCGCGTATCTCGGCGTATGAAACGCCAGTGCAGTTGACCGCCGAGTCGAAGCAGTTCTTTCTCACGCTGGGGAAAACGAGCACGGGCGCGACCAGTCGGTATTTTCAGCAGTTGGTCACCGGCACGCCCGCGCAGGTGCGTGCCGCGGACCGCGTCATCTCGAAGGATCCGCTGCTGCACGCGATCATGCGCAACACCATTGCCCCGGTATTGATCAGTGGCGGATTCCGTTCGAACGTGATTCCCGGATCAGCCGAGGCGACGCTCAATCTCCGCCTGATTCCCGGAACCGATCCGCGCGACATGGTGAAGCTGATCGAGAAGCTGGTGGCCGATCCGCGCATCACGGTGAAACTCGCCGTCGCGCCGTCGGCTCCGTCGGTTGCGTCACCCTCGGCTGCGACGGTCGTCGCGACGACGTTTGGACCGTCTTCCGTGGAAACAGAACTGTACAAAGCGCTGGCGCTCGAGTCGAAAGCCCAGTGGCCATCGGCCGAGGTGACGCCGTATCTCTTTCAAGCGGGTACGGACGCGGCGGCATGGCGCTCACGCGGCGTGCCGGTGTACGGCATCTACCCGTATCCGATCACTAATAGTGAACTGCGTCGCATGCACGGGAACGACGAGCGAGTGAGCGTCGAGTCGTTGCGGCAGGGCACGGACATGATTTATCGCACGCTGGTGCGTGTCGCCGGGAAGTCTCCGGCGAAGCCGTCAGACAAGCAGTAGCGCGTCAAGTTCGGCATCACCACAGGGCAGGGGCACTCCATCCGTCGTTGCGCCCGCAACCAGGAGCGCGGCGACCGATCCCGTGCTGCGACGGTACATCCAATGCGAATCGACACACGCCGAGACCGCACGCATCAACGGCGAGCGCCCAGCGCCGTCGCGCGCGTTGACATCGGCGCCGCGCGCGATGAGCAACCGAACCGTGTCAGGCCAACCACGCCAGGCCGCGACGAGCAGCGCGGTGCTGTGTGGCGCGATATCCCAGTAGCCGTTGCCGTCCACATCACGCGTGTCGACGAGTACGCCCAGGTCGAGCAGCAATCGCACGCCGTCGACATTGCCGATGCCGGCGAATTCTGACAGCAGTGCGCCGCCCCGCGCCATGATGTCGTTGAGCAGTAACGGAAACGTCCTGAGCAACGCGTGCACCTCGGATGCGTCGCCGATGGCGCAGGCGGCGAGCACCGCATCGGCACCACTGAGTGTGATGTTGATGCCGCGCCGCTCAAACAGGGCGAGCACCTCGCCGCGGCCTTCACGCGCGGCCAGCGCCACCGACGACACGCCGGTCCCGACGATGGACGGATCGCCTCCCGCATCGAGGAGTCGCACGATGATCGCCACAGCGTTGTCACGCCGAATGGCCTGATGCAACGCCGTGAAGCCCCAGCGCGTGATTCGGTTAGGATCGGCGCCGTTGGCCAGCAACAAGGCGATCCCGTGCTCGTCGTGCCAGTCGCACTTGCGTAACAACATCGTAGACAGACTGTCTGGAGTAAGCGTCCCGTGTTCGATCAGGGCGCGCAAGGCGGCGTTGTCGTAGGTCTCCGGCGTGTGGTAGGTCACCTCGTCATCATTGGCGTCGGCGCCATGCTCCAGCAACAAGCGCGTGAGTGCCCCATCATGCGCGATGCCACTGGCGCCGTACAGCGCACTCTCCCATTCCGGTTTTTGTCGACCACCACCGGGCGTCATGAATCCGGTATTGGCGCTCGCACCCGCCCGTAACAGCGCTGCCGCGGCGCCAAGGAATCCTTCCGATCGCGCGCGCTCGTGCGACAGAAAACGCGAGAAACACAAATAGGTCAGTGCGTCCCAGCCGAACGGTCCGCCTTTCATTGTGGCGGCGCGCGGATCATTGGCCAGCGTACCCAGCACCAGCGCGTCGTCTCCCAATGCCGCGGCGGTGTAGATGTTGGAACCGGCCACTTGCGGATGCTGCACGAGCAACTCGTTGGCGCGGTCGAGTGTCCCCGACGTGTGAGCGGCGTTCTGCGGTACAGTCGCGGCTACGAGAAACTCGGCGATCGGATCGATCATGGGGACTCCGGCGCATTGAAGCCAGGGGTGCGGCGAGACGCGGTCCAACATACTACGTTTGCGCCATGTCTGAATCCACGACCCACCCCACCAGTCGCGAGGCCGTCGTTGGTGCGACTGAGACGCCACTGGAGCGGGCCGCGTTCGCCAAGGCGGCAGCGCGCCTGCTGCCGATACTGTTTGCCTGCTATATCGTGGCGTACCTGGACCGGGTAAACGTCGGATTCGCCAAGCTGCAGATGGTCGCCGCGTTGGAATTCTCCGATGCGGTCTATGGCTTTGGCGCAGGGATCTTCTTCATCGGTTACTTCCTGTTCGAAGTGCCCAGCAACCTGATCCTCGAGCGCGTTGGTGCGCGCGTGTGGATTGCCCGCATCATGATTACCTGG
>JANOKE010000688.1:0-2803 GCA_031419135.1 Gemmatimonadaceae bacterium | reverse complement strand
TGGACCGCGGGATCGTGCGGCTCCCTCAGCACACCACTTTCTACACGGGCACCAAGTTCCGCGCTTACGCCGGGCTGCGCGGTCTCGGCGCCGCGCGGGCGCTTGCTGACACGCTGCTCACGCTGCGGTCGGATCGCGGGTCCGTTAGAGAACTGAACGCTGTGACCGGCGCGGCGTGGGAGTTCGACGCGCACGGCGACAGCGCGGGTGGTCAGGCGCTGAATCGGCAAGCGCTCGACTGGGCGCGGTCGAATGCGCCGCCGAATCCGTCCGTTCCCTGGGAGCGATCGGTCGGCACGCTATGGCTGTTCGCCGGTAAACTCGATTCGGCGGCCGCCCATTTGTCGCGCGCCCTCCCGGATACGAGCGTCAACGGCATCGGCACCGTGGCGTATCTCGCGATGATCGCCGCACGCACAAACAACGGGGCACGCGCCCAGGCGGTGTCCGACTCGCTGGCGGCAAACATGCCCAAGTGGGACCGCGGCCGCACGCCGTATTGGCGCGCGGCGATTCTCGCTGAACTGGGTGATCGCGCCGAGGCGGTGCGATTGCTGACTGTCGCGCCGTCCAAGGGACAGCGCATGTACAACTGGCACAGCACCCTGCCGATCCGCTCCCTGCGTGGCTACCCGCCGTTCGCGGCGTTGATCACGCCAAAGAAGTAACGGTCGACCCGCGTCAGGCGGCTACGCGCACGTGCTCATACAGGAATTCCGGCGCCATATCGGCGCCGTTCGGCCAGACGAGCGTTTCCCATTCCGGATGCACGTGGAACTGCCGGAAGAACTCGACGTCGTGCAGTGGTTCGAACACCGGCCCGTTCATCGCGTGTGTCAGGTCGACTTCCCCCGACCGACCATCGCGAAATCGCAGCCAAATCGTGAATCCGGAGACGTAGCGCGCTTCGAGCACGTCGTATTCCATGTGATCACTCCAACGGAAGAATGCGGACGAGGGGTGCGCCGTGACGTGCCCGGCGCCAGTTCTCCAGTAATTCTGCACGATGCAGGCGCCCCCAATCAAGGGCGAGTCCGAGCACTTTGCGCGGAAGTGCTCCGTGTACCCGCTCACTCTCAACCTCAATCGTAGCCTTGAACTCGGCATATCGCACGTGAAAATGCGGCACGCCATGCTCGTTGTGGTACATGGTGATGACGAGGCCATGGAAGCGACAGAGTTCTGGCATGCGACAACATCGCCGCGAACCGCGACATCATCGTCACCAATTCCCCGCGAACAGGCTCACAATCACGCGTTTGTAATCGGGGGTACACTACGACACAGCCCGCACCGCACCCCAGCTGCCTCCACCACGATCCGAGATCCATGCTGACTGTTACAGTTTGCACCGTCAATCAACGCGAATGCGCCGGACTTGCGGCTTCAGGCAACACCACAAACCCCAGCGCCATCGCGCCTGCGCGCACCCGCTCGTCCAACGACAACACCGCCAACGGTCCGACGCCATCGCGGAGAGCGGTCATAGTAGCGACATGCAACGCGTCAAGGGTGCGCACAGGGTCGCCAGGCATGGGTGAGCGTGCCCGCCAGCAGCACCGCGTCGGTGAGGGCATGCACATCCCATGTGGACTCCAAACGCTGCAGTATTTGCAACGCGGTCAGTTCTTCAACCCCCGAAATGCGCGACTGGAGCCGCGCCCGCGTAAGTGCGCGCGCACTCGACGCCCGTAAGTGCCGACATCACTACCCGGCTGGCACTATCGAGCGCACAGCCCGCCCACCCCACGAGCCACAGAGCGCGGTCGCCGGACCGGGAGCTGGCGCAAGGGCACTCGAGACGCTCCAATCCGCCCTCGCCGGGTGCTACGCGGTACTGCGCGAAGTCGGCGCGGGCGGTATGGCCACGGTGTTCCTCGCGCGCGAGGTCAAGCATGACCGGCACGTCGCGCTCAAGGTTCTCCGCCCCGAACTCAGCGCCGTCCTCGGCGTGGAGCGCTTCTCTCCGAAATCAAAGTCACGGCGCACCTGCAGCATCCGCACCTGTTGCCGTTGTTCGACTCGGGCGAAGCCGGCGGGCTGCTGTTCTATGTCATGCTCTTCGTAGAAGGCGAATCGCTGCGCGCCAAGCTCGACATCGAGCAGCAACTCCCGAAGCCCTCCGCCTCACACTGGCCGTGGCGAGCGCCCTCGAATACGCACACATGCAGGGGGTCATTCACCGCGACCTGAAGCCCGAGAACATCCTGCTGCAACACGGCGAGCCGGTGGTGTCCGACTTCGGCATCGCACTCGCGGCCTCCAACGCCGGCGGTGCGCGAGTCACGCAGACAGGGCTCTCGTTTGGTCGGGTAGAAGTGTATGTACGGCCATTCCCCGGGCCTGGCGGGAAGTGCGCCGTGTCGACCAACGGCGGCGACCAACCACTCTGGAACCCGAACGGACGCGAGATCTTTTATCGGGATGGCACCAACGTCATCGCCGCGAGCGTCGCCACGGCGCCCACCTTTTCGGTCCTGTCGCGCAAGGTGCTGTTCGAGAACCGCTATGACCTGGCCGGCACGTCTTTCCCGACGGGAACCACTTCGCGATGCTGCGTCCGGTTGAGAGCAATGCGGAGCTCACGGTCACCATGAACTGGGGGGCGGAGCTGCGGCGCCTGGTGAAGCCCTAGCCCAACGCCGCGCCGTGCACCACTGGCCCATGTAGGTCATATGTGACGGTCTTGTGGTCATGAAGAAACCACCCATGAAAACCGTCCGGGTCGCCCTGCTCAAGGCGGAGTTGAGCGCGTACTCCGCGCGGCCCAGGGCCGGGCAGTCGGTGGTGGTGCGCGATCGCG
>JANOKE010000687.1:0-3331 GCA_031419135.1 Gemmatimonadaceae bacterium | reverse complement strand
GAGGTACGTGTACATACGAACTGCATCGATGGTCCTGACGGCCGCGAGCGCAGTTGCACGCTCGTTCCAGTTTACCGTTGCGAGGACCTCCCAGAACTTGACGGCACTGAATGTCGCCGGCGAATTGAGTGGAACCGGATTCGCCACGCCGGTGGGACGGTCGAGTTCGCAGGCCGTCGCGAGGCCTGCGACCAGAACGAGCGCGAGCATACGTCTGAACATGGTGCCCTTCCTGTGAAAGGTGGGTCGGGAGCGGTCACATAGCCAAAGCGGCTACGACGCCGTAAGTATCTGCAGGGCCCTCATGCCACACTCACGCAATCCTCATACGGGCAATCCGCTTCGACTGAATGCGCTTGGCGGGGCGGCTTTGGTTGACTCCAGCGGCGCCGTCATCGCGCAACAGCGAAAGCGTCTCGCGCTTCTGTCGGTGATCGCGGTCGGACGCGCCAACGGCGTATCGCGCGACAAGCTGGTGTCATACCTCAGTCCTGAGAGTGCGTCTGACTCCGCGCGACACGCGCTTCATCAGCTGCTCTACTACCTCCGACAGCAGGCCGGCGACGACGCGCTGCTGGGCACCGATCCACTTTCGCTCAATCCCGCGGTCATTACCTCAGACGTGGTGGAGTTTGAGGACGCCTTGGATCGCGGCGAATTGGACACGGCCGTCGCGCTCTATCGCGGGCCGTTCCTGGACGGGTTTCATATTGCCGATTCATTGGAGTTTGAGGAGTGGGCGGAGGGACAGCGTTCGCGCCTCGCAGCGCGCTACGCAGACGCCTTGCTTCGACTTGCGGTCGCGGCAGACGTCCGCGGTGACAGCACGGCGTCGATTGGCTGGTGGACCAAACTCGCCGAACACGACCCGTTGAGCGGGCGCGCCGCAGAGGGACTGATTCGAGCGTACGCTGCCGCCGGCGATGTTCCCGCGGCCCTTCGTCATGCAACGATCTACGACGCGCTCGTGCGCGCCGAGTTCGGCACCGGACCCGGCCCCGCACTCGCGGCTGTCGTCGCCGAGTTGCACGCTGGCGCAGAAGCTGTTCCGCCTAAGGGAAGAAAGGCGACAGTTCCAACGACGTTGCTCCCCGCAGATCGAGAGGACGTTCCTGTCCCTGCTTTGGCTCTGCCGACGGCGCGTCAACGATGGGCAAAGGTTCCCCTGCTGGCAGCGCTCGCGGCGAGTGGCGCGGTGTTGTTTGGCGTGAGTTGGATTCAACGCGGTGAGGGCAAGCCGACAACGCCGGACCTCGTTGCCGTGATGCCCTTTCGCGTAACTAGCGCGGACTCCACGAAGAACTGGTTGCGCGAGGGGCTCGTCGAGATACTCGTTTTGCGCCTCGCTGATGTTCGACGTCCCGGACCTGTTGACCCACGTCTGGCGATCGACTCGTGGCGGCGCGCGGGCGGCCTGCCGCATCGCCAGCCGTCTGTGCCCGCGATGTATGAGGCCGCGCGTCAACTCGGCGCATCGCAAGTAGTGGTCGGAGCCGTCGTTGTTTCTGGTGACGATTTGCTGCTCAGTGCCGAGCTCGTGGACCTGAGAACCGAACGTACCATCGCCCGAGTCGCAACGCGCGGTCGGACTGACAGCTTGGTACGCCTTGTTGACACGCTCGCCGTGCGCCTGGTCTCCATTCAGGGCGGCGAGGACATGCTTCGTTCCGGCGTGCTCGGCGCGACCTCGGTTCCCGCCGTTCGCGCGTACCTTGAAGGACGTGTTGAGCTGAATCGTGGCGAGTGGTTGGGGGCCATCAATAGTTTCGAACGCGCACTGGCACTCGACACCACGTTTGCTTCGGCAGCCCTCGGACTCCGCGAGGCGAGTGGGTACTGGAACGGATTGCGGAGGGCTCACGCGGAATCCGTCGCCTATCGAAACCGGAGTCGCCTCTCGCCGCGCGAGCGGGCAACCTTTCTGGCTGAACTGGGCCCGAACTATCCCGCGTGGTATCCCCAGTCCGACCGCCTGCGCGCGTGGCGTGCCCTCGCCGCCCGCGACTACTACAACGCTGATGCATGGACTCGCCTTGGTGTGGCCTATTTGCTGAGCGGTCCGCGTCTCGGTATTCCAGATGCCATAAACGAGGCCCGCCTTGCGCTTGAGACCGCGTTCGAGATCGACTCGATTCACGGCGCGGCCTCGCTGCAATATCTGTTCGACATCGCCGCCGTCACTGGCGATTCCGCACTCTTGGAACGCATTCTCAAGGGCGTGTCGGTGATTTCCACGGACACCGCAACCTTGGCGTGGCATCGGTGGCTGCGCGCCTTCACACGTCGTGACAGCCTGGCCATTCGTGCGGCGCGTCCAGCGCTCAAGCACGTGCGCAACCTCGACCTTGCAACCCTCTTTAACCTCACACTTCGCGTCGGATACGACGTATCCGACGCGACGTACGCCCAGGACATTGTCGTCAACCGCGCGCGCACGTTTGATGAGCAGGCCGGCGCCGCTACCATGCAATACACGCTGGCGCTCAACGGCGGTCGCCCGATGGCGGCGCAAACCGCGGCGGCGCGGGTGATGCCCGAGTGGCGGCCCCTCAGTCGTCTCGCTTTGCAAGCCCTCAACGCGCTCTATGTCGATGGGGACAGCGTGGCAGGGGGAGCCGCTGCAACGGCATTGGCGCGCGAGGTGACCCGTCCGTTAGCACGTGACGCCGCGGAATTGCGGTCTCAAATGATTCACGTCTGCGTAAGCGAGCAGTGGTCGCTGGCGAACGGCGATACTCGATCGGTTGATACCGCGCTGGCAAAACTCCGCACGCCCGAACCTGGGGAGGACGCGCCCATCGCCAAATTCTACGAGACGTGCGCGGCGGCAATCGAAGCGTGGCGTGCGGTGCTTGACCATCGGCCGAATTCGCGCTTGCTGGCCGAGCGTCTGGATTCGCTGCTCCTCACCGGGACGCCGTGGCACTGGGCGCTGTCCGAGCATCGGGTAGCGGCCCGGATCTGGGAGCTATTGGGCGAGCCATCACGAGCACTGGCAGCGATCCGTCGACGACGACGGGACGTGGCGGGCAATTTGGCCGGTGATCTGGGGGAGGAGGGACGTTTGGCGCTGCAAAACGGTGACACAACCGGGGCGGTGCGCGCGTGGCGCCACTATCTCGCGCTGCGTTCCAACCCTGAGGCCGCCATGCGGGCTGAGGTGGAGCACATACGCCGACAGGTCGCGGTGCTTACGCAGCGGTCTCCGTAGTGTGCAACGCTACGTGGTGTTTTCACCGAGGGGTTGGAGGGGCGGGCCGGAGGTAGGACAGAGGTATGAGCAACGGAAGGGGTGAGCGTTGGGGGGGGGGGGGGGGAGGGGGGGGTGGAC
>JANOKE010000686.1:0-1180 GCA_031419135.1 Gemmatimonadaceae bacterium | reverse complement strand
TACCAATTTGCCGGTGGTCGCAATGAGCTGCGCGTGTTCGGGATTCGTCGGCCGCGCGGTCAGGAAATGCGCGCCGAGATCGTGAGACCGTATTACACGGATCTGCAGCGTTTCGCCTTTTTGGCGACCACTGACGGTCGTCGCGACTTCGCCAACTTCCGACGTCCCGAGGGACCCGGGAATTCGGTGAACGTGACGCGTCAGAGTGCCGTGGTCGGCGGTATCAAACGCATCGGGTCGATCCGGCGTCTGCAACTGGCTGGTTTCACGCTGTCGCAGTCGCGGGAGCGTGTTGATTCCACCACTGTGGTCATCGAACGCGACGGGTTTCGTGCGGACAGCGGCGATCCACTGGGCGTGTCGTTCCGCCGACAAAATGTCGTGCGCGCCAACCTGCTGTACGGTGTTCGTCTGCTGCGTTTCGTTCCGGCGCAGGGGTTCGACGCGCTGTCCGGCACGCAGGATCTCCGAGTTGGTTTGCAGATCGGCACGGTGTACGGTCAGTCCATACCGATCGGCGCGGCACGCGATCGTGACCGTTTCGTGGCGGCGGGTGTGTACGCGGGCGTGGGCGCCGCGAAATCATTTGTCGGCGCACAGTTGCTGGGTGAAGCGCGGAACGATCTGGGCACGCGTTCGTGGGACAACCATATCGTGAGTGGCAGACTGGCATGGTACTTTCGACCAGCCATTCGCCAGCTGACCGTGATGTCGGCCGAATGGAGCATGGGGCGTGATATGCGGACGCCGTTTCAGCTGTCGCTCGCCGACCGGCAGGGCGGATTGCTGGGGTATCATAATTCGCCTGCCGCAGGTGCGCAGCGCCTTGTGATACGCGCGGAACAGCGGCTGGTGATTCCTTCGCGGCTGAATGTCGCCGACGTCGGCATTGCGGGCTTTGCCGAAGCCGGTCGACTCTGGGGCGAGTACAGCGTGCCGTATTCGCGGTCGACACCCGTTCGCGGGTCGATCGGCGTTTCCCTTCTGGCGGCGGTACCCCCGCGTTCGCGGCGACTCTGGCGACTCGATTTCGCATTGCCGGTGGGCAGCGATCCACGCAAGCAATTCGCGGTGCGCCTGACGAACGAGGACCGGACACGCGCATTCTGGCGCGAACCGGGCGATGTGGCGGCTGCGCGGGAGCGCACGGTGCCGACGAGTTTGTTTACATGGCCATGAA
>JANOKE010000685.1:0-7473 GCA_031419135.1 Gemmatimonadaceae bacterium | reverse complement strand
GAGTACGTCGCCGTCGACAATCGCGGCCAACGTGTCGACGGCCTCGATCGTGACGCCGGTTTCGGCGAGTGCTCCTGCGCAGCGTTCGTCGGCGCGGTGTTCGGCCAGCCAGTCCGCAAACTCATCTTCGCGATCGGAACGCCCGACCGCCGAGCGCATTGCTGTCGGCGCAGACTTGAGGCACATCATGCGTATCTCGTCGATCGCGGCCAACTGATCGTCCGAGAGGCGCGCCGCGCCGAGCCGCCTCGCCGCCGTCTCCGACGCCTCGATGCTTTCGATGAGCAGCTTGGCGCCACGCACAACCGCCGACGCCGGGTTGTTCAACTCATGTGCGAGACCGGCTGCCAGCTTGCCCAGCGATACCAGTTTCTCGTCGCGCAGATCGCTCGAGGTAAACTGTCGCGCGCGATCCAGCATGGCATGCACCATAACAGCGGTCACGGCGGGACACTCCCGAATCAATTCAGGAAAATGTTCACGCGCGACTTCCAACTGTTCGGTCGCCTCTTCAGAAACCACGTCGCCGGGCGCCTTTGTGCCCCGCGAGAAAGGCAACAGGCCGCTCACGTCGCCCGCACCCCACTCAATGATCTTGTGCGATCCCGCGCCGCGATCCACGCGGATCGCGAGGCGCCCCGAGAGCACAACGTACAGTGACTGGGCGCTCCCGCCGCGGCCCAACAAGACTTCGCCGGCGGCGAGTCGGTGCATGTGACCGTGAGCAATCAACCAGGCATGCTCGTTGGTGGGCGCCGCGCCAACCGCCCGGTGTTGCGCCAGTCGGACCATCAGTGCCTGCGCATCAGGGCCGTCGATCATGCGTCAGACCGTCTTCAGGTAGCGATGCACCGAGTACACGGCGGCTGAACCTTCACCAACCGCTGCGGCGACACGACGATTGGCACCCGCGCGCACATCACCCGCCGCAAACACGCCGGGGATACTCGTTTCGAAGGCGTATGGCACTCGCGCCAGTGGCCAACGGCGCGGTCGGCCGTGTTCCATTGGCAGGTCAGTCCCGGTAATCACGAAGCCAGCATCGTCACACTCAAGCACATCGGCGAATGCCTGCGTATGCGGCTGCACGCCGATGAAGATGAACATGGCCGACACCGGGATGGTGTGCAGTTCAGCCGTCTTGACCGCCTTGACGATCACCGTCTGCAGTTCGCCGCTACCCTGCACGCCCTCTACTTCCACCTCGGCCACTACCTCGATGTTCGGAGTCGCGCGAATCCGATCTACGAGGTACTGCGACATCACCGGCGAGAGATCAGGTGCGCGAATGATCATCGTGACCTTGCGTGCGTATCGCGAAAAAAACAGTGCGCCCTGGCCTGCCGAGTTCGCTCCGCCCACGATGCAAATGTCGCGGTCGCGATAGCGGGCGGCTTCGGTCATGGCGGCGCCGTAGTACACGCCCACTCCCTGCAGTGGCTCAAGGCCTGCCACGGCAAGCGTTTTCGCGCTCATGCCGGTGGTGATGACCACCGTGAACGTGGTGAGTTCCGTACCGTCGGCGAGCACCACGATGCGATACGGGTCTTCGCGTCGAAGGCGTACAACGTGTTGTCCGGTGAGCAGTTCCGCGCCGAAGCGTCGGGCTTGCGACGTGGCGCGCTGCGCGAGATCGGCGCCCGTCACGCCGGCGGGAAAGCCGAGGTAATTCTCGATCAACGAGCTGGTGCCGGCCTGACCGCCTGCCGCCTCCGCTTCGACAATCACGGTGCGCAATCCCTCCGACGCCGCATACACCGCGTGCGCCAGTCCCGCCGGGCCGCCGCCGACAATTACAACGTCGTAGATGGGGCGATGAGCCTGAGTTTGCATGCCGGCCTTTGTGGCGAGCTCCACCTGCGACGGTGCCACAAGGTGCGTCCCGTCGGGAAAAAGCACCACGGGCAGGCGCGTGAGATCGCCCGCGATCGACTCGGCGAGCGTGCGCGCAGTGGCATCGACGTCCAGGTCCACCCATTCGTACGGCACGCGATTGCGCGAAAGGAATTCCTTGGCGTTGAACGATTGCGGCGACCACTGCGAGCCGAGCACACGAATCCCTTCGAACGCAGGAATCACGCGGGCCCGCCACTCGGCAAGGAGGTCATCGAGTACCGGATACAGCTGCTGCTCCGGCGGGTCCCACGGCTTCATGAGGTAGTGATCGAGCGCGATCTCGTTGATACCGGCGATTGCGACATCGGTGTCCGCGTAGGCGGTGAGCAGTACCCGTCGCGAGTTCGGATGCAGTTTCATGACTTCGCGAAGCAGCTCGATACCCGACATACCGGGCATGCGTTGGTCTACAAGAAACAGGGCCACCGGCGTGTTGCGCGCGGCGAGTTCGCGTGCCGCCGCGAGGCCTTCGGTCGCCGATCCAGCCTTCATCACGCGATAGTCCGCGCTATACTGGCGTCGCAGATCCCGTTCGATCGCGGCGAGCACAGCATGATCGTCGTCAACAGACAGGATGACCGGCTTGCTCACGCGGGGCTCCTCGGTGGCGGGGTTGAAGACAGCAGAATATACCTGTCGGGTGGCGCGTCAGCGCCTCGGAATTTCTCGGCTCGCGAACAGGCCAAGCACTCCGCTCGCCGTGACGCACAGGCCGAACGAGAACGCTACCAGCCACACCGCCGCCATCGACGTCGCCCCTTACCAGCACCTTTTGCGGACTCATCGGTCGCTCCGGCGTGTCGAGGTGGTGAGAATCATTTCTGTTCCTGCCGTGGTGACTCGAACTCGAAAGGCGTGGCCAAAATAAGATCGCCCATTCCTGCCGTAATCAGCAGCGTAACGATCAGGGCGTACCCGGCCGTTGTTCACGTTGAGTCCCTCTTTCGCGCTGTGCTCTCCCAACTGCATGTCGGGCAGATCTCCGCGCACTGGTCCTGGGTGACGCTGCGTCGCACCACCGACTTGTCCTGCGCCACGCAATCGCCTCGCGGTGAGGAGACTCTGGCAGGGACTGCCACCGGGCGGGGCATCGCCGGGGACGGATTCACGAACTCCGGCACCGGACGTTCGCGGGCGATGGAAGAATCGGCGTTCGCAGGGATCGCCGGCGCAACCATAGACGTGTCTTTCGCGGATATGGGAAGAGGATCCGGCCGACGAGCGCGCACAACAATGCCGAAGTATGCGATGCCCAGCGCAGCCAAGGCGACCAGCGCGACCGTCACGGCGACGTAGCGGTTCTCCCGAGATCGCCCTAAGCGCGTCACGCCAACCGTCCCGCGGTGACCCGGTTAACGCATTCCTCGTGAGTCGAAGTGCTCATTGGTCGTCAGTACTTACCCAACTGCACGTCGGGCAGATCTCGGCACACTGCTCCCGTGTGACGTTTCGCCTCACAACCGTCTGGTCTTGGGCCACGCAATCGCCCTTGGGCCCGGGAGAAGATATAGGTTCTCCGCCTCCACATCCCATGAGTGTCAGGAGCAGTACGCCAATCACCAACGCAGCGCGGAAACGCGCGACGCCGCTCCAGTCGTTGCACTCGATGTGCGTCATTCGATCCTCCGTCTCTCGCTTTTCCTGACCGCGCCAGCGCCAAAACGGTAGCGCGCCCGACGTGTATCCGCACCGAGCCCAACCTGCGCTGCACCTACCTTGGCCGCAAGGGCGGAAACGGCGTGGTGGTTGCCGCACCGCCGGTCGCGAACGGCAGCGAATCCAGACGGATCGCCATGGAGCCCCCGCGACCAACGACGTAAAGAAACGTGCCGTCGTCGGCGAGATCGGCGACGTCCACATTCATGGGAAGCTCAACGCGTTGCCACCGATTCTCACGAAGCGGCTTGGTCCAGACCTGCAGCCAGCCGCCGACTCCCGGTTCATTGGTGTTCGCGAAGCCGGCGACGAGCCGACCGTCACCGGTGACGTGAAGCGCGCTGACCTGTCCCTCGCCCTGAATCCGCCTGTGCAACACGATTCCCTCCGAGGTCGTTGCTTGACCATTCCACATTCGAATTCGGCCGTCGGCTACCGCGAAACCGCCGTCAGGCAACACAACGAATTGCTTGACGCGCTCGAGTCCGAATTCGTGTCGTCCGATCACCGACCATCGGCCCTGCATGTCACGCGCGACCACAACGCTTTTACCAGCGGCCATGACCACGCCGGTGGTGGAAACCCGAACGCCCCACAGTGAGTCGTCGCGCGCCGACGCGGGCAGGTTTTCGCCACGCCACGCGCCCGCGCGCCAGACGGCGGCGAACCCTCGTGGGCCAACTGCAATGATGGCGCCGTCGGGAAGGATGTCGACGTCGTTCACCGGCTCCCGACTCTCACCGTGCGACACCCAGCGACCGCACTGCCTGAGATCGCTCGCCGACGGCATGCCAGTTGTTGCTCGGCATGTAGCGCTGAAAACGGTTCCGACCGCCGTGACCATCGCCACTGTTGTATCGCGAACGACAATTCGTCGCGGCGGCGCGGAGTCGTTGACGGATGCGGGCACGCCGGTCATTGGACTCACGACAAGCCGTGTCCGCGTGCTGCCTGAGGGTTGATACGTGATGCGTGTTCCGGTGGACAACACCACGACGTATGCACTTGCGCCAACCAGTCGCGACGGAAGGTTCGGCAGTTGCGCCACCGCACGCCACCGGCCAGTGGTGTCGTGCCATAGCGTGCCGTCATCGAACACCGAGTGGTAGGAACCGCGCAGTATGGTGACGCCCAGCATCACCTTTCCCGTCAGGTCGCTCTGCGGCGTCAATACTCCTGCGACCACATGCCACACGCAGGGGTGTTCACGCGGACATCCTGTGTCCACTCGTCGCAGCCCATCACCCCGACAAAACGTCCATTCGCCCCACACGTAATAGTCCTCGAAAGACCGTCCGGCCGCGCCGAGGATGTCAAAGCGATTCACGCATCCGGCGTCGGTCTTCCGCGGCTGCAGGCGCGGGATGCCAACGCCCGCCGCAATCGTGAGCGACAACCACGCACCGCCCGCCCTCTCTTGCTGCGCGATCAGCGGGGTGCACCGCGCGTCGCTGATGCAGCGCTGGCCAAATACCACTGACGCGCCGTCCCCAAGCAGCACACCACCCGCAAACTCGGGCCGTCCCGCAGACCGGTCCGGGAGGATGTCCTGCTTCTGCCAGCCGATCCCGTCATGTACCAGCAGGGAATCGCGCGGCATATCCGTAATGGCGTAACGGTGCGCTTCATCTCGACCCCACATGGTGATGATAGATGCTTGTGCGGCCGTAGGTTCAAGGGTCCAGCCTTGCGGCGTCTTCCTTCTGATCGTCTCCAGCCACGTGATGACAGTTCGTCCATCGAACCACCAGTACGGTTGCGGCACATCAGGTTCGGCATCGGTGATCGGCCCCATGGGCCGTATTCCCGTTGGTGTGAGTTCGAGCCACCAGAGTTGGACTTGCGCACCACCCTTGGCGTCTGTGCTGCGGCGGGTGGCCAGAAGCCGTCCACCGTGAAGCGCGCCTTGGTATGGCCGCAACTCAAACGAGTCGGGAATTGTCCACCCGGTCCACTGCGCTCTGTTGTATGTGAATACGGCTGGCGCCCGAAAGCGGTAAACCACGAGCAGCGAGTCCAGCGTGGCAATGATGGAGTACGCCTCGCCCGCTTTGTCCACCCAGGCAGACGGCGGTGGGTTGTCGGCGTATGTCGGCGTGGCAGGCACACGTCGTTCGTCCGTTATCCGTGCCGCGAAGTACATAGCTGCCGTCGCCAGCCCCAGCAGCGTGACGCCGAACGCTCCCACACGCCACGTCGCTCGCAAGGGATAGGCTCGTTTCGCACCACTCGGCGCGTCGCCAAGCGCCTTCGAGAATTCGGCGCATGAGGCGAACCGCTCACTGACTTCCACTGCCATCGCCTTGCGCACTGCGGCGTCCACATGCGGTGGGACGTCTCCGCGAATCGCGCACACGCTCGGTCGTGGATCACCACAATGCCTGGCGATCACCACATGCGCATTCGGTCCGGTGAAGGGCGGTCGGCCGGTGAGCATTTCGTACAGAACGCACGCCAAGCTGTACACGTCCGCGCGCTGGTCGACGATAGCATCGGCGGTCGCCTGCTCCGGACTCATGTACGCCGGAGTCCCGAGCGACATTCCGGTCATGGTGAGAGTCTGTTCGCTCACCCGCGCGAACGCCTTGGCAATTCCGAAGTCAGCGATCACGGCATGTCCGCGCCACTGCAGGATGTTCTCCGGCTTGATGTCTCGATGAACGACCCCCTGTTCGTGAGCATAGTGCAATCCGTCCGCGATCTCGCGCGCGAGGCGCAATGCCTCGTGCACGGTCAGCTTTCCCTCTTGCCGGATGCGGTCCCGGATCGTCTGTTCCTCAACAAACGGCATGACATAGAACATCAGTCCGTTCGCGCTTCCCGAGTCGAACAACGCCAGGATATTCTGATGGCTGAGCCTCGCGGCCAAACGGATTTCCCGGAGGAATCGTTCGGCCCCGTCTGAAGTTGCCAGTTCCTCACGCAAAACCTTGATCGCAACGCGTCGGTCGTGCTTCAGGTCGTGGGCGAGGTACACGGTGGCCATGCCGCCCGCTCCGATGCTGCGTTCGATGCGGTAGTGCGAGGAAAGGGCCGCCACCAGGCGGTCAGGAGCCGTGCTCATGCGAGGACGCGTGTCGTCGCGCTATGGGGCCATCATGACAACACTGATCCTCTTCGTTTCATTGAACAGGAGGACGGTGGCTACTTCGCTTTCTTCGACGGTTTCGACGTGCCAGAACTGTTGAGGGCGACCGCTTGGCGAACGAGCGCTTTGAAGGCGGACTCCTCAACTGCTTCTCGTTCGTGGATGTCGATCGCGCGGCGTACGTTTCCGTCGAGACTCGAGTTGAACAGACGAGCCGGATCCTTGAGAGACGCGCCCTTCGCAAAGGTAAGCTTTACGACTTTCTTGTAGGATTCGCCAGTGCAGATGATACCGTCGTGCGACCAAACCGGTGTGCCCATCCACTTCCACTCCTCGACGATGTCCGGGTCGGCTTCCTTAATGAACTTGCGCATTCTGCTGAGGGTTTCTCCGCGCCAGTCTCCGAGTTCGGCGATGCGTTTCGAGATCAGCTCCGATGCCGACGGGGATTGGCTCGCGTCCGATCGTTTCATGTTCTCCTCATTAAAACCCTACGCCCACTGGAGGCAACGTTGGCGATGACGGTCACCACGAACGCGATGGACCACCATCGGTGGATTTGTCGGATCCAGCTGTTTCAGTTCAATGCAACCTCCTCTGAACGCGAGATTGGATCCAAAAAACGATGCCGAACTGTCTGAAGTACTCGGCATGCAGGCGACGCCTACGACTTACCCCAGCCGGGCAGGGCGGCAGCCTGCCGGATCCATGCCACCAATTGCGCGGCGTCGAGATCGTCCTCGTGAATGTCGATCCAGCGCGCGTCTTTGGCCTTGCCTCCGGGTGGAACGGGTCGAAGCGACGTGCCTTGGAAGAAGGTCACCTTGACGTAG
>JANOKE010000684.1:0-31475 GCA_031419135.1 Gemmatimonadaceae bacterium | reverse complement strand
GAGTCTTCCACCCAGATCATTGTCGTATGCCAATCCAACGGCGGCCACCTGCTGAGCGCCGTACACCGGCGTCACCGTGAACGTCACGCTCGAATCGCGACCGGACGGTGTGAGCCACAGGGCGCGATAGTCGTCACTCTCCCCCAGCCGCAAAATCCGGTTGCGCAGACTGTCCTCGTTGAACGGTCGTCCGGGGTGCAGGGCAAGGGCCGATCGCAGGGTCCGCCCTTCGTGAACTCGGACGTGCGATTGCGAATCACGACATCCGTGGGCCGGAACGTGGTCGTATCGTTCCGGAACAGATAGTCCGTCGGTTGCAGGGCCATCTTGAGCGGATCACCGAGCAATTCATCGCTCACCGTCGCATTGGGGAGTGTCGAGATGATCAGCCGCTGGGCGCCCATCGCGTGCGCCGTCGCCACCGGGATGTTGTCGGCCACACCGCCGTCAACCAGCACTTTGTCGCCAATCACGCTGGGTGAGAAGATGAGCGGAATGGCAAACGACGCGCGGACGGCCTCCGCCAGATCGCCGGTGGCCAGGACAACTGTTTGGCGCGTGGACAGCTTTGTGCCGACCACGCGCAAGGGAATGGGCATGCGATCGAAATCGCCGCGCGCCAGCAGATTGCCGCGCAGCATCAATGCCGACATGAGCGCATTGACTTCCGCGTCGCGCACCGCACCGGTCTGCAAGATCAGGCCGTGTCCATTGTTCTCCCACACGGCAAACGCGGGCAGCGCGCCGATGGCGCCCGTCGCCACCGGACTATACGCTCGGATGACGGTGGTCAGTGGCAGCGCGCGGGTGAGGGAGTCGATCTCGTTTCCTGAATAGCCGCTGGCGTACAGCGCGCCGGCGATCGCTCCGATCGACGACCCAACGATGAAATCGGGTCGGATGTGCAGAGAATCGAGGATCTTGAAGACCCCGATATGGGCAAACCCCTTTGCACCGCCACCCGAAAGTACAAGGCCGGTCTTGAGCGGTGGACAGCCCTGGGCGCCTGCAGGCAGGGCGAGCATCATGCTCGCCAGAAACAGCATCAGTGGTAGCCGATCGCGCAACGAGCGCCAAACCAGCACAGTAGTCATTGTCACCGCATCACCTCTCGCCGGAAGATACCTTCCGGGCGTGTGGGGAGGACTCATGGGTCACAAGAACCCGCCACACTCACGTGTTCGAGTGCATCGCCACGCGGTTGCCTTCGGTGTCGATGAAGAAGGCCATAAAGCCATTGCCGCCGATGCTGGTTTTCGGCATGACCACGGTGCCGCCGGCCTTCGCCACCCGGCCAAGTGGTGCCTTCAAGTCGGGGTTGGCGTTCAGGTAGACCATGCAACCGTTCTTGCCCGGCTTGTGCATTTTGCTCTTCATCAAGGCGCCGTTCACCTTGCCGCTGCCGGGCTCCATTGGGAACATGGCTGCGGTCATGCCGGGCATTTCCATCATCGCCAATTTGAGGCCGAACACCTTTTCGTAGAACTTCTTCGCGCGCTCCAGGTTTTTTGCGGGAATTTCGAACCAGTTGAGACTGTTCGTGGTGGCGTCCATGGTGATTTTGGGGTTGAGGATCAAGGGCCATGACTGCGCATCGCCAATGTGCGCGGACTGACCCGGATCTGCAAGATGGCGTACGTGCAGTCGCGGTTGCCGGACCTTAGTTTCTCCGGATGCTTCTCACCACGCTGGTCACCGCTGCGCTGTTGCATACCTCGTTGCACGCGCCGTCTGCCGATTCGCTCAAACCGGTCGAGCGCGCCATCATGCGCGCTGTCGACCGGCGTACCGCAGACGCGATTACACTGCTGGAGCGATTGGTGAATACGAACAGCGGCACGATGAACTTTGCCGGTGTCCGACAGGTCGGCGCGATGCTACGGGTTCGGCTGGATTCACTGGGATTCCGCACGCGCTGGGTTGAGGGCACGTCGGTTGGACGTGCCGGTCACCTCGTGGCCGAACATCCTGGCCCCGGTCCCAAGCTGCTGCGGCGCAAGCTCGCCCAGCAAATGGTCAACCCATTCACCTGACAACATCCTTGATTCCATCCTGTTTTGCGCGTTTCGCCCATCCACTCACCTGCGGCAAGCGCCGCGTCGCGATTGGCGCAACCCTTGCGCTGCTCGCCTGTGCCGGGACAGATACCACGGCCGCGGCCGGAGGTGGCGAGCCGTTCTCGCAGGTCAGCAGCTTTGCCACCACCTATTGCACCGACGGACGGTTTCCGTCGCAATGGACATGGAACCCCGCCACCACGGGCGACAGTCCGCCGCAACCGGCAACATCGGCTGACGGACAACCGCTCATCAAGCAAACACGCGCCGGCCGTGTCATTGCCACGTATACATCCTTCGGCGGGACGGGCGCAACCACCGACGAGAACAATACCGACGCGCACGACGTGAGCGGTGGCGCGTTTCATCGGACGCCGTACGCCAACTGGCAAGATGGCGATGTTTTTGAGGTGTACCCGGCGGTGTACGAAGGCACGAAGCAGCAGCCGTGGATCGGGCCGCTCCCAACAAACTTCAGCAACTACAACGCCGGCCAGTTCGCGGTACCGCGCAACATCATCATCCGCGGTGTGACGGTGAACGGCAAACGGCCGGTTCTGCGCAATTCGGCCGATGGTGGCTCCAACAACACCCTCGGCCAGGGGCTCGTGTATCTCGACCAATCCGAGAACATCACGATCGAAAACCTCGAAATCCAGGACGTGCCCAATGCCGGTGGACTCGGTAAGGCCGCTGTGTATGTGAACGGTGCAAAGAACCTCACGCTTCGGGATGTGAAGATTGTCGGCTTCAAGCTGCACGACACCAACGGAATCTTCGGCACGTCCAACAACAGTGGAACGCTGCGCCTTGAACGCGTCGAACTGGACGGCAACGGCGGTGGCGGCGGGCCAGAGCACAACCTGTACGTGAACGCCAGCAGCACCGACCCGAATTTCACCGTGTACATGACCGGCTCATGGAGCCATGGTGCGTACTACGGCCATCTGTTCAAATCGCGCGCGCAGGTGAACATCCTGGAGGGCAACTACCTGATGGGCGCGCGCGGGGACGGTATGACGCAAGCCGAAAACTATCTGGCGGATTTTCCGAACGGTGGTCGGGTGACGCTGCGCAACAACATCTTTGTGAAGAACCGCTCGGGCGACAACTCAAACGCCATGTCGGTGACCTACGCGATGGAGGGTATTGAAGATGCCCGCACCAACAGTGTCACGATCGAGCACAACACGTTTGTCGCACTCGACCGCACCTACGATGGCAGTCATCCGATCTACCCCATGCAGTTCTTCTATCCGGCGCGTGTGCCGGGCGAGACTGGTTTCCCCGTGGCGAACGTGACCGTCGCCCACAACGCGTTCGTCGGGTACTGCAAGCAGTCGAACGCGTTCATGGACTACCGCGGAAGCAACGCGCTGGAGCTGGACTTCAACCAGATCGATCAGGGTTTTCGTGTTCGCGATACCACGCTGCTCGGCAATTCCGCCATGCGCGGAACCGTCGGCTATGCGCATCCGCTCACAACGGTCACGCGCACCACGGCCCGAAAAGGCGCGAGGGACTAAAACGGTCGGCGTTCGCCGTACGACCCTGCTTGCGCAGCGCCCAGCCAGAATCAGGGATGACCCTGTTTCAGAACGTCCCCTGGTGTACAGGTTCGTCCGCCGAGGGTGCGCCGGCGCCTGCGAGTATAGACATTCCCATGCATGTCCTCATTCCACCGCCTGCTACGCTGGCCGCACTGGTCCACGATCGTGGTCATCGCCATCTCGCTGTGGGCGCTGCCACGACTGCTGCCGCATGTGGGGGCGTTGCTCGGAATCCGTACGCGCGATGCGAGCATGCCGAATTTCACGGTGCATACGCTTGACGGCGCCGTGATGTCATCGGCGAGTCTGCGCGGCAAGGTCGTGCTGGTGAACGTCTGGGCCACGTGGTGCGCGCCCTGTCGCGTGGAGATGCCATTGCTGGAGTCAACGTGGCGACGGCATCGCAACGCGGGGCTGGTATTGCTGGGCGCGTCGGTTGACCGTGGTGATCCTGCGGTGGTGCGCGGATTCGTCACATCGCGTGGCATCACCTACCCGATCGCCATCGTCGGGAACGATGTGATGGCGGCGCTTGGCGGCGTGCGCGGGTACCCGACGTCCGTACTCATTGGTCGCGATGGGCACGTGCGGCATCGCGTCATCGGGCCGATTGGGCCGGTGTCGTTGGAGCCAGCGATTCGGCGAGCGCTGTCAGATACGGCGCGGTAGCCACACCGGCGACTACTTCCGTGGTTGCACCACCGCGTCATAAGCGCGATATCCCCGTAGCAGACGGGCAGGGGGGTGCTCGCAGTGAGACGCGCCAGCATCTCGTCTGCCAACGCGGTATTGCCAGGGTCCACCGCCGCAATGGCTGTATTGGCGGCGAAACGCGGTGGCTGGTTGTTGGGACGTGCGCGCGCATGGGCTTCGAGCAACGGCAAAACGTCTCTCCACGCTCCGATCTGCATCAGTGCGGTCGCAAGCTGCAAACGACAGGTGCGGGCGGTCGAATCACGACGAAACTGTTCGCGATACCACACGTCGGCCGGTGTGACAAATCGCACGGCGTCGTCGGACCGGTCGTGTGCCCGCAACTCATCGACGATGTCGACTCGCGCTTTGGCCATCCAGGCCGAATCGATTCCACCAGACTCCGAAAGGGCAGCCGGAGAGTGTGCTCGATAGCTCGGCGAGCGGCCGACGTGCGCTCAGCGCGCAATGCTGCGACGCAGCTGTGGGACCTGAAACGGTCGCGATCCCGGTCCAGCCGCCGTCGTCTGTGGCGACCGACGCTCTCAATCGATACCTTTCCATGATGGAGCGTGTGATCCGAATCTTCAAGTCGCACGATGACGCGGCGCAGGCCGACCGGGCGGAACTGTCGGCGATGACACCGCAGCAGCGCCTCGATCGCGCGCTCGATCTCATCGCTTGGTACCGGGAGACCCGTGGAGAAACTACACAAGGATTTGCGCGAGTTGCTCGCGTTGTTCAGCTCGAACGGCGTTGAATTTCTCGTGGTCGGTGGCCACGCCGTCGCGTTTCACGGACACCCGCGGTTCACTGAAGACCTCGATTGCTACGTGCGCCCGACTGAGGAGAATGGAACGCGCATTGTGCAGGCCCTCAGCGAGTTCGGCTTCGCGTCACTGGAGTTGACAGCAGCGGACTTCGCCGCCGATGATCGGATGATACAACTGGGGCGGGCACCGAATCGCGTGGATCTGTTGACGCGATTGTTCGCCGTTGCCTTCGATGATGCGTGGTCCACGAAGATGGAAGGCACAATCGACGGTGTACCGGTGTGGTTCATCGATCGGGAATCGCTGCTTCGAAACAAGCGCGCGACCGGTCGGCCGCAAGACCACGCCGACGCCGATTTCATCGAACGCCTGTATCATTCTCCGTGACGCCCTTTGCAGTGGAGTCGTCGGTATGGTTGCGATGCGAGCGAAGCGAGCAGTCTCCTGGACTGGTGTCGGTCCTGAAACTCGAAATCGTCTCACAAACGTCGTGCAAAACGTATCGAGAAAGCGAATGTGGAGAAGGGGAAACGAGTGACGCATCCGGTATGGTATTCTCACCGCAATGATGTACGTTGGCGTTAGCGAGACGTCCAACTCCATCAGCAGGAGGTACCGCCGGATGCGTCATCTCTCGTCACAACTGCCCCTCACCGCGCCGTGGATCGTCGTGGACGGAAATAACCCTGCGACGCACCATTGAGATTTGTATTCACGCGGAGAGGCGGTGGACGCGATGAAGTCCTGTTGCGTCCGCCGCGTTTCCGTGCGGCCAAACCGGGGAGGCGGGAGGTGTCGAGCATTCGAGAGCGTAAAAGGTGCCGCGCCGAAGCAGATCACGGAGGTTATCGCGCGTTGACCCCGTTCACCGGACCCCCGTTGAAGAACGCTTCCGGTGTCATCACGCCGTCTTTCTTGAAGATCATGCCGTTCTTGAGCACGAACTTCACGTCGCGCAGCGCATCAATGGACTGCAGCGGATTGCCGGGCACCGCGATGAGATCGGCCCACACGCCGGTTCTGATCGGCCCGCGCGAAGTTGTCGTCTCACTCACTTCGTATCCGGTAGTTGTCATCGCGCGCAGGATGTCCGCCGCCGGGATGCGCGCGGCTTTCCACGTCTCGATAAATTCGATCGCGACTTCCCCACGCGTCTTGCCGGGCACGAAATAATCGGCGTCGGTCGAGAAGGTGAGCGGCACCTTGTTGTCCCAGGCGTTTCGGAGCATCGCGACCGTTTGCTTGTAGCGCGCCTCGGTGGTGTGTCCCACCAGCGAGATCGGCGTCTCCGTTCCCGCCCGGAAGAGCCGCTTTTCAGCCATGATCTTGTGAATGGTGTCGTTCATCCCGGAATCGTGTGCGATCGACCAGATACCGGCATCGACGGCGCGATGCGCTCCAGCCACGGACTGCACGTGTCCTTCCACTTTCAGGCCGGCCTTCGCCGCCTCGCGGATGACCAGTTTGATCTCGTCGGTGGAATACCCCCACAGCTTGCAGTCCACACAGATCTTGATCACGCGCGCACCAACCAGCGCGTTCTGTCGCACCGCTTTGACAATTTCGTTCGGCGTATCCGCCTCGAGATACTCGGGATACACGATCTTCCGATCGAAGGCCATTTCGGGATTGGGAGAAAACTGGCCACCCATGCCGCTGATGATGAGTCCTGACGGAATGATGGTGGGGCCGGGAACCAATCCCGGTTCAATGCCTTTGCGCAGGGCGATGTCGGCGTACTTGCCGTTGTTCCCCATGTCCCGCACAATCGTGAATCCGGACGACAGCATCTGAATGCCGTTGGACACCGCCTGAATAGCGCGGAGTGGCGTGTCGTCGAGGATAGTGGTGATGTAGTGGCTGTTGCGCTCCGGTACCTCTTTGTACGTGAGCGCCAGGTGGTTGTGGGCATCGACCAGTCCCGGCAGCACCGTCAGTGTCGACAGATCGATCACCTGCGCATCTTTGGGTATCACAACCGAAGAGCCAACCGCAAGAAAGCGGGGGTTCTGCACCAGAATGATCTGATTCAGCGCGACGGTCCCTGTCTCAGGATCGATTAACCGGCCAGCCTTGATCGCCATGATGGGCGCTGCGGCCGGAATCAGTGCGGCTTGCTGCGCCCCGAGCGTATGCGCCGTCAGCGCGACACAGATGACGGCACGCAGTGAGTGAACAGGTGTCATTGCGTTTGGAGAGAGGGGGATCAGCGGGAATCGCAGCGTGATCGGACACGCGGGCTGAGTATGGTGCGACGTCTGACGCTACGCCATGATTCGCCCACCACTGCGTGCCGTTACACGATGGCGAAAGACGACGACCGGGGCTGCATTTAGACGCAACGCCTCATGTGCGACGTCACCACCCGGCAATTGGCATGTAGCCGAACCGTGCGCGGTGGTGCAGCATGCACCGTCATTCGGCTGCGACACGGGCGAGGCCATGAGCACACGCTCAGCTGATGCCGTGCAGCGCCGTGTCAGTTCAGGGTTCACCACTCACCCGTTCCCCGGCGAGGAATCGCCCGATCGACTGATTGAGAAACGCACGATCGGCGGGGCTGGCACCAGCGCCGGCAGGGTGCCCCCAGACCGACGGAATCGGAAACAGCGTCACGCGCGGAATGAACTGCGCTTCGTAGCGGGCATCGCCAACGGGAAAGTACAGATCGGTTTCGGATGGCATATACAGCACTTCGGCCGTGATCGAGCGCAGGGCGCGTTCGGTATCCCCGTTGAATCCGGCCGTTCCACCAACATCGTGCTGTTCCCAGGTGCGCGCCTGCAGGATGTAGTTGTTGGCATCAGCGCTGAAGCGGGTGCGAAAGGAGTTCATGTACTGCTCGAATGTGGTGCCCGGCGCACTGGCTGATCTCCAAAGCTCGCGCCGCCACCATTCCTGCGAGTAGAGCCATGCGGCCCAAACCATGCCGAACGCAGCGAGGCCCTGCTTCGGTGGCGCGGTGTAGTCGCCACCATGGAACGCTGAATCGGCAGTCAGTGCGGCGATCTGCCCCTCCAATCGCACGATACCGTGCCCGTAGGTCTTCGCGGTGCCCGACGTGGCCACGATCCGGTCGGCGAACGCCGGGTAGCTCACGGCCCACTGAAACGCCTGTTGCGCACCCATCGAGAACCCGATCACGGCGCGGAGGTGCGTCACCTTCAGATCCTCGACCAGCAGTCGATGCACCGCCTCGACGTTGTCCCGGATCGTCGTCACCGGAAATCGTGGGCCGTGATACGGTGCCGGTGTGTTGCTCGGCGACGATGAGAAACCATTGCCGAAGAGTTCCGTCGCGATGAGGAAGAGTCGCGTGGTATCGAGCGCCTGTCCCGGGCCGATCAACCACTCATAGCCGTGATGCGTGGCCATGTAGTGCGAGGGCAGGAGCACCGCGTTGTCGCGTGCCGCGTTGAGTCGGCCGTAGGTGCCGTAGACCACGCGCGCTGCGGGCAGCACGGCGCCGCCTTCTGTTTGGAAGTTCGTGATGGTGAATTCGCGGTGCTCCGCCCGATCGACACGCGCCGGCGTGGTCTGGGCCGAGACCCTCGCCATTGCGATGAATGACAGGGCAGTCAGCAGATGGCGAAGCGGCATTGGGCGCGTCTTCCCACCCTTCATCACGAGCCGCACGGTGCGAATGTTCGCGATGTTCTCGATCTCGCGATAGACGCTGAAACCGGGCACGCCTTCATCCGTCCCCGCAATGATGGGGACACCCGCGTCGTGCAGTGCGCCCGTAACGGCCTGCGGGCGAGTCGCGCAGGCGCGGTGTCCGTGTCGACTCCGGACGCGCCCGGAGTTTATGGCCGCGAGCAAGGTCGGGGGCATCAAGGGCGCGTACCTGCCACTTCAGGCAGTGCAAAGGCCACGTACGTCCCGCCACTCTTCGCGCCATTCTTGCCGCCACCGCACGCGATCACGATGTACTGCGTGCCGTTTACCATGTACGTGGACGGCGTGGCATTTCCCGCCGCCGGCAGCGTTGTTTGCCAGAGTAGCCGCCCGGTACGCTTGTTGAACGCGCGGAACTTGTTGTCGTACGTGGTCGCGGCAATAAGCAACAGGCCATTCTCGGTGACAATCGCACCGCCGTAGCTATCGGTGCCTGTGTTGCGAATGCCCTTGGCAGCGAGCTTGGGATATTCACCAAACGGAATAGACCACCGGGTCTTGCCGGTGTTCAGGTCAATCGCGTTGAGCGTGCCCCATGGCGTCTTCACACCGGGATACCCCTGATGATCAAGGAAGATGTCAAAGAATGCGGTGCGATAGGGTAGCGTGTAAGGACTGGTGCCCACCGTGGCGCCGCTCGCGTCTATACCCGTCACGAGGTAATTCACGAGATCGTTCACCGCGCCGCCGTCCATGGCACCGCCAAAGGCTGGCATGCGTCCCGTGCCTTCGCGTACGATTTGTACAATCTGCTCGCGTGTGCGTTTGCCTATGATGTTCTCGAGCGACGGACCAATGGCAGTGCCTTTGCGCTGCTCGCCGTGGCAACTGGCGCAATTCGCAGCATACAATGACTCGTCGCTGCGCGGCACCAATTTGAGCAGCCACGCCATCTCATTCGAGTTCACGTACAGCAGCCCCGTCGTTGGGTCAAACGCGGGACCGCCCCACTCGCCGCCGCCGTCCACACCCGGAAAAATGATTGTTCCCTTGGTATTGGGCGCGTCGAACGGATTAGTGGTTTTGTATTCGTTGAAGGTTTTCAGCGCAGCCGCGTGTGCAGCCGGCGTGCGGGTGGTGAGATCGTTTTTCGTGAGTTGCTGTCGAGCGAACGGCGCCGGGAGTGTGGGGAAACGCTGTGTTTCGGCGGGCCGTTCGCCGTTCAGCGCGACGGTTGGCATGCGACGCTCTTCAACCGGAAACAGCGGCGTGCCCTTGTCGCGATCAAACACCCATACGTGTCCCGTTTTGGTAATTTGCGCCACCGCGTCTACCGGTTTGCCGTCGCGGGTTACGGTGACGAGCGTTGGTGCGGCGGGCAAGTCGCGATCCCACAAGTCGTGCTTGAGCACCTGATAATGCCAGATGCGCTGGCCTGTGCGCGCATCAAGCGCCAGTACGCTGTTGGCGAACAGGTTGTCGCCCAACCGGTTGGCACCGTAAAAATCGTACGAGGCCGATCCGGTTGCTGCGAACACCATCGCCCGCTTCGCATCGATAGTGACACCGGCCCACGCATTCGCACCACCGGCAATTTTCCAGGCGTCGGCAGGCCACGTGTCGTAGCCAAACTCGCCAGGGTGCGGGATGGTGTGAAAGCTCCAGCGCAACGCGCCGGTGGTGATATCGTACGCGCGAATATTGCCCGGCGCACTGGGCAACTGCTCCGGAACCGAGCTGCCAATGATGAGCAGATTCTCAAACACCACACCCGGTGAGCTGGCGCTCACCGAAAGGCCTTCCACCGGGCGGTCGAGTCCGGCCCGCAGGTCCACCCACCCGTTGGTGCCGAACGATGGAATTGACTTACCGGTTGCGCGGTCGAGTGCGTACAGGCGGTTGCGATAATTGAAGATCACGCGATCGCCGGTGACGACCACACCACGATGGCGAATACGCGACAGCGGAGCCGCGCCGTTGTTGGGGTCAAAGCGCCACAGTTCCTTGCCTGTTGCGGCATTGAGCGCAAACACATGCAGCTTGGGCGTGGTGGCATACAGCACGCCGTCAACTACGATCGGGTTGGCCTGCATTTCCGATCCGTTAAACTCGTCGTGCGTCTGGTATGTCCAGGCGACTTTCAGGCGCGACACATTGGCTGGTGTGATCTGTCCCAGCGTGGTGTAATGCGTGTTGTCGGTGTTCCCGCCGTATACAGGCCAGTCGCCGGACCTGGACTGTGAGGCAAGAGGCGCGGCCGCTGCGGTGATGCACGCGGACAGTATCACAGCGAGGCAACGGCTTGCAGGCATTGGGCGAGGTGACGGGAACAGTGGGCGACCGGACGGCCAGCCGTGGCGCGATTGGTCCCAACCGACCTCCCCCAGCAGCAGCGCGCCCCCGTCCGACGTCAACGTCACACCCTCAAACCGCGCCACCACCTCCCGGCCACGCACCTCTTGAAACACCAACGATTCCAGCGTACACTCTGTCGGCATAACGGCTGTCTCCGGCGTGCGTGGTAAGGGGTTCTCGACCAACACCTTAATACCACACGGAGCAGCCGCTATTCAATAGCGTGGTGAGAAATCCGGGTTAGCCAGCTCGTTATTGCGGTCTTGTTCGCGCTTCAGGCGACCGTCGGTAAAGGCGCCGTAACCATCGATGAAACGCCGGGGAAATTTCATCGCAATAGGCTCCGGACCAGCCTGTTCACGGCATACCCAAGCGGGTCTTGCGAAAAGAGGGAGATAATCACATCTTAACACGATATATGCAAAGGTCTGAATATATGGAGAACAACATGCCTCATCGCGTTCTGGTCGCTCGGGAGTTGGCCGATTTGTTGGGAGTCTTGGCGCATCCAATCCGGATTCGCCTGGTCGAGGAGCTTCGCGAGGGCGAGCACTGCGTGAGTTCACTTCAGACCGTTCTCGGCATCAGTCATTCCAGCGTGTCGCAGCATCTGGCCCTCTTCAGGGCCCATCGCGTGGTTCGCGAACGCCGTGAGGGCCGGATGGTGATGTACTCGCTGCGCCAGCCCGACTTGGCCATGTGGCTTCTGGACGCGATGAAATTTCTCGAGCAGGAGAGCCGTGACGCCAATCATCTGCGTTCAGCCATCAAAAAAACCCGTGTCGCGTGGTCGACCGATCATCCTTCGCACTAGCCCCGATCATGCAAAAACTACTTGCCGGAATCCACGAGTTTCAAGCGACCCTGTTCAGCTCGCAGCGAGAGCTGTTCGAGCGGCTGGCGAACGGCCAAACTCCAGAAACGCTGTTCATTACCTGTTCAGACTCGCGTATCAATCCCAACCTGGTCACGCAAACGCAACCGGGCGACCTGTTCATTCTCCGCAATGCAGGAAACATCATTCCGCCGCACGGGGCGGCCAATGGCGGTGAGGGTGCCACCGTGGAGTTCGCCGTGGCCGGCCTTGGGGTTCGTGACATCATCATCTGCGGGCACTCGCACTGCGGGGCGATCAAGGGTCTCCTCGATCAGGATTCATTGAAAGACTTGCCGGCCGTCAGGTCGTGGCTCTCACATGCCGAGGCGACCCGCCTGATCATGCGCACGAAATACACCGATCGCACGGGCTCAGCACAACTCACCACGGCGGTCGAGGAAAACGTCCTCGTACAGCTGGAAAACCTGCGGACTCATCCCACGGTTGCGGCAGGGTTGGCTCAGGGAATGCTGAAGCTGCACGGCTGGGTATACAAGATTGAAACGGGCGAGGTCTTCGCGTACGATCCCAAGTTCGGCCAGTTTGTTTCGGTTGCCGAGGCCGCCCGCGGCCCCGTGCCGAATGCCGATCACCTTGATCCGGCGCACGCGATATGACACCAACGATTGAGCGGTTGAGACTGTTCTTCAACCCATTTGATGCGCGCTTCGAAGACATGACGTCGTCGAATTGGCGCGGCGTGGTGGTGCGCGATGTCAGTGCCGGACTGATCGTCGCCATGATGGCCATTCCCATGGCCATGGGGTTCGCCATGGCGTCCGGCTTGCGACCCGAGCACGGCATTCTGGCGGGCGCCGTGGCCGGGCTGGTGGGCGCACTCTTCGGCGGGTCCAAGTACAATGTGTACGGTCCGGTCGCGGCGCTTATTCCGGTTATCGCCAGCATCATGAGTAAGTATGCCACGACGGTCGACCCATTCGCCGGTCATGGCTTCCTGGTGCTGATTTGTGTCGTCTCCGGGCCCATGCTGCTGCTGCTGGCGTTCCTGGGGTGGGGCAAGATTGGCAATATGGTTCCGCACTCCATTGTGGTGGGGTTCAGCGTCGGCATTGCCGTCACGATCGCGTTAACGCAAATGGGTGAAGTGCTGGGGCTCAAAACTACGGTGGCCGGTGGATTCTTCGACAAGATCCGGATTATCATCGAGAACATATCGCAGGCGAACGGTTCGTCGATTCTCCTTGCCCTGCTGACGTTCATCATCGTGCGGTCGCTGCTCAAGATTTCCATTTTTATTCCGGCGCCGCTCTTGGCACTGGGAACGGGCCTGCTGCTCTCCTCGACGATTCTGTCCGGAGACGACCTCACCTTAATCAAGACGAAGTACGGCGCCATTCCCACCGACTTCCTGAAGGTCACTCCGCCCACCATGCCCTCATGGGATATGAGCGTAGTCGGTGACCTCGCGTTCTACTCTCTGGCTTTTGCGTTTGTCTGCGGCTTTGAGAGCATTCTGGCCGCGCGCATGGCCGATCGACTGGCCGGCAACAAGGGAACGCCGTACAACCCCGACAAGGAATTCTGGGGTCAGGGGATGATCCAATTGTTGGTGCCGATGCTGAACGGTATGCCACTCTCCGGTGCCTTGGCGCGCACGGCCACGAACATCAAGGTTGGCGCGGTGACGCCGCTGGCTGGTATCATGAAGTTTGTCTTCAAGTTGACGCTGGTCTTCTTCCTGGCGCGCTATCTGGAACTCGTGCCCATGGCCTGCATCGGTGGCATCCTGCTGTGGGTGGCGTCCAACATGGTGAAGCCCGCCGAGATCAAGCAGATACTCGCCGAAAACCGGTTTCATGCGGCGCTGATGATCTACACGGCGGTCATGGTCATTCTCTTTGATTTCCTGACGGGTGTGCTCTCGGCGATGTTCATCTATGGCGCGCTGTTCAAGTTCTTGGACAAGGCACCGGCATCCACCGCGACGTAGGACTCGCAGCGGAACTGAGCGGCCCGCGCAGCCAGGTGTGCGGGCCGATGGACCAACTGGCAGGGCCGCGTCCCGGCACCGCGCGCACCGCGCGCACTCCCTCCCACGCCGATCCCCATGATTCCATCTTCTCGGCTGCTCGAGGCGGTGTTCCTTCTCGCGTGGGCGCCGGCGCTTGCCGCCCAATCCGCTCCGTGGATAAGCCGTCACCAGAACGCCACATGGGTGGGCGCCTTTGTGGACCAGCCACTGCGCGGACGATGGTCGGTCTGGTTTGATGGGCAATGGCGGCGACTGGAGGCCGGGCAGCAACCACAGCAGCTGGTCATCCGACCGGGCGTGCAGTTCACTCTGGCGCCGGGTGTGCGAGTGGGCGCGGGATATGCCTATGTCGCGACCGCACCGTATGGTGCACTCCCAATCGCCAATCCGACGCGTGAACACCGGAGCTGGCAGCAGCTGTCGCTGGCGCACAAAGCCGGCCCGCTAACGGTGAGTCACCGGTACCGACTGGAACAGCGGTGGCTGACGACCGTGCTCTCGGATGACCTGTCCAATACCCGCGTGGCCGCTCCTTCGGCCTACTCCAATCGGGCCCGATATCTGGGGCGGCTGCAGGGTCCGCTTGCGGGCATTCGTCGGCGTAATCGTGCGGTCCAGCTGTTTGCCTGGGATGAACTGCTGATGCCAATCGGCGGCAGCGGTGCCTCGCTGCAGGTCACGCAAAACCGTGCGGCAGTGGGCATCGCTCTGCCACTCGACTCTCGGCAACGCGTCGAGATTGGCTACATGAATCTCTGGAACGCGTTCGCAGCGCGACGTGCGAATGAAGTGAACCACACGCTTACCGTCTCGTGGTTCTGGTCTCCCGCCGGTGTTCGGAACTGACAGCCGCCGAGCTACCGGTATCCCGCCGCCTGTAATTCAAACAACTCCGCGTACCGGCCACTCTGCGCCAGCAGTTCCTCATGCGTGCCGCTGGCCTCCACCGTGCCATTCGCCAGCACCAGAATGCGATCGGCCATGCGCACGCTCGAGAACCGATGCGAGATCAGCACACTGGTTTTCCCGGCGCTCAATTCCTTGAACCGCTTGAACACTTCGAATTCGGCCCGCGCATCCAATGCCGCCGTGGGTTCGTCCAGAATGAGCAACTGCGCTTCGCGCATGTAGGCTCGCGCGATGGCCATTTTCTGCCACTCGCCGCCGGAGAGATCAACGCCCGTGCGAAATCGTTTGCCGATGGGCTGGTCGTACTGCAGTGGCAACCGCTCGATGACCTCGTCAGCAAGACTCCGTTGGGCCGCCGCCTTCACGCGCGCCATGTCTTCACGGGCCTCAATGCGACCTACCGCGATATTCTCCGCCGCCGTGAGGCTGTAGCGCACGAAGTCCTGAAAGATCACGCCGATGTTCGCCCGCAGATCGTCGAGATCGTACTCACGCAGGTCGTGTCCATCCATCAGGATGCGCCCCTCGTCCGGGTCATACAAACGCGCCAGCAGTTTCACCAACGTTGTCTTGCCCGCGCCATTCTCGCCCACCAACGCCAGCGTTTCGCCGGCGCGCAGTGTGAACATCAGGTTGCGCACCGCCCAGTTGTCGGCACCCGGATATCGAAATCCGACGTTGTCGAACGTGAAACCCTGAACAAAAGGGCGCGGCACAGGTCGCGCGTTGGGCGGCGAGTGGATGGACGATTGGATCGTGAAGAATGAGAACAGGTCGTCCAGATACAGCGCCTGGCTGGCGGTGTACGAAAAGCCCACCAGCAACGATTCCAGCAGCCCACTCAACCGACGAAATGATCCGGCGAGAAACGTCAGATCGCCAATCGTGAATTGTCCGGCGAGCGTGCGCCAGGTAATGAACGCATACGCGGCGTAATAGCCACTGGTGCCCACGGCGGTGAGCAGGCCCATCCACCCGGCGCGCTGACGCGCCAAACGACGGTTCACTCTGAAGAATTCGGTGGACAGCGTGCGGAAGCGGTCGATCAGAAAGCCATTCAGGCCGAAGATTTTCACTTCTTTGGCCGTATCGACACTGGCCCCGGTTTGCCGCAAGTACTCCAGTTGTCGGCGTTCCTGCGAGCGCGACCACTGCAACGCGTAATCGCGGCCATTGAAATGCGCTTCGCCAAGGAACGCCGGCACCAGCGCCACGAACAGCAGCAGGATCAACCACGGCGCATACGCCGCGAGGCCGGCACCGAAACTCAGTATCGTGATCATGTTCTGCACCTGCCCAAACACCTGACCCATCACACCCAGACCTGATGACGCCTGCGATCGCGCGCGCTCCAACCGATCTTGCAATTCGCTGTCTTCGAACTGCTCAAGATCGAGTGTGGCCGCGTGCTCCATGAGTCGCACACTGGTGGCGATCGAGAACTGCGCGCCCAACATCATGTCCAGCAGCGAACCGGCGCGTCCCGCCAGATCGGACAGGATAGCCAGACCGAACTCTGCGCCGATAAGCCACAGCGCCCGGTCGAGCAGACCAGAGGCCAGCCAGTCGGCCAGCGTGGTGGGCGTGTTCGACAACGCGGCCTTCGCAATGACTTCGTCGATGATCAACTTGCCGACATACAGCGTGATCACCGGCAGCATCGCCCGCACAAGCCGCAGCAGCATGGTGCCCAGGGTGAGCAGGCGATCGGTTCGCCACACCAGGCGGAATAGCGGCAAGACGTGCCGCATGGCGCCAAATCGCTCTCGGACGGATTTCAGTTGGGGGGGTGGGCCGAGGCGGGGCATGTGGACTAAGACGGGAGACGGGAGAATGGAGACTGCAGACGCCTCGCCGGCAGGCATCGCACCATGACTGCACCGACCCACAATGTCCCCGGCGCAATGTCTTCCGTCTCCATTCTCCAGTCTCCCGTCTCAAAACTCCGCCTCACGCTCCTCGGCGCCTCGCCGTAACAACCACTCCTATCTCATCCAGTCTCGGATTCACGAAATCCAGCCGCACCCGTCCGTCCGGCATCGTGGTGACCGTGGCCGGCACCGTGCTGTTGGTGAGCACCCAACCGGCCGGCAACACCACCGCATTGGCCGGTCGCCCGAAGCTGCGATCCCACACCAGTTCATCGTTCACCACGCGATACCGTGTGGCGTCGGTGTAGGTCTCCGACATGCGAAGTCGTGTCGATGCCCCCTTCGCCACCGGCGGGTAGCGGAATACGACGGCTTCAGTGGTGGGCGTGACATCGGTTGCCCCCACATTGGCCTTGGTAATCGCGTCACCTTTCAGCACCTCGTAGGCGAGTGGTTCACCGGTATCGAGATTGCGTGCCGACGGCTTCGATACCGCGCTGCCAGCGCGCACCACATTCACGTAGTAGCTCATGCCGACGCGCGTTTCGGTGTAGTCGTGATACAGGTCGAACGCGTTCGTTTCCGGTTGCTGCAGGAAGTACACGATCTCGCGTGTTTGAATGGCGCGTTCCTGCAACCGCGCGGCAACGCTGGAGGTGGCGGCCGCCATGCCCGCCAACGGGCGCGCGCGCAATATCAGCGGCGCCTCGGCCGGTGTCGCGTTCCAGAAGCTGATGGCGATGCGGCCGTCGGCCTGCTGCAGCACCTGCGACGGGTAATTGCATGACACCAACTCATAGCCCTTGGGCAGCACGACCGCGTTGCGCTTGATGCCAAGTGAGCGATTGAACACGATGGCATCACCGTCCACGAAATAGCTCTTCGCGTCTTCGTACGTTTTGTCGATCAATACGCGCGCTTCGCCACCATCGGCCGGAACGGGGTGCATCAGCGTCACGCGAATGTACTGTTGCGTACTGTCCGACACGCGAACCCCACCAACGCGGGCCACCGCAGCACCTACCACTTCGAATGCCAGCGGCCTCCCTGTCGCACGATCAGTTACTGATTCATCGGTGGCGATGCTGCCGGCGCGAATCGCATTGAAGAAGTGCGTCGCACCAAGGGTGGTGGCCGTGACGTCGTAGAGAATCCGGAACTTGCCCGTGCCCGGTGCCAGCAGTTCGTAACGCGTGTAGTCGTCCGCCTGGGTCTGGCGCGGCGGTGTGGCGGCGCCCTGTCCCAGCGCCAAGGGGGCGCGGCCGAGGGCCACGCAGCAGGTCAGTCCGAAAAGGAGACGTTTCATGACTCTATGTTGCACGCGGGGCGGTATACTTCAAGTGCGTTTATGGGTTGCGGACCGCTCTGGGCGGCGCGATGCCGACAAAATTCGAGGAATCTGTGGCCACACGTCGTATGTCCCCCGCCATTTTGATTGCGTTCGTCGCCCTGCTGGCGCTCGTCGTCGTTCCCATGTTTACCGGACTCCTGGTAGACCTGTGGTGGTTTCGGGAGCTTGGCTTCGAAGTGCTATTCACCCAAACACTGTTCAGCCGCGTGGTGCTGTTTGTTTCGGTGGCGGTGATCTCCGGCGGCCTGATCCATCTCAATCTGACGCTGGCCCAGCGCGGCGTAGTTCCCGATTCGGTGGGGATTCGACTGCGCACGGGTCAGGGCGACGTGACGATTGACGTGGGCTCGCGGCTCAGCAAGCTCGCCCGCCCGGTGGCCATCGCCGTTGGTGTGTTCGTCGGACTCGGCGCGAGCGCGCTCTGGGACGTGGTACTCCTGGCGATCAATCAGACCGCGTTCGGTACCAATGATCCGATTTTTGGACGCGACATCGCGTTCTACGTGTTCACCATACCAGCGCTCTCGGCCGTCCTCGGCGTTTTGGCCAGCCTGGCGGTTATCTCGCTCGTGATGACCGCCGCGGTGTACTTCGTACGCGGCGATATCGTCGTGCTTCCTCAGCGACTGCGCATCGAACCGTCGGCCGCTCTGCATCTGTCCATTGTGCTGGCCGTGCTGTTTGTGATCTGGGCGCTGCAGCTCTGGTTTGTGGACACGGCCAACCTGCTGTTCTCCAACACGGGTCCGCTGGTGGGCGCAAGCTACACCGACATGCACGCCACACTGCCGGCGCTTCGGGTCGCAGCGATCACGGCCATTCTCGCGGCGATCGTGGTGGTGATGGGCGGTGTCCGTCGTCGCCTGGGCATGTACGCCGGACTGGCGATTGCCGGGTACGTTGGCGTGTCGGTGGTGGGACGCTTCCTGGTGCCAGCGGTGATGCAGAAGTTTGTGGTCGCGCCCACCGAACTCACCCGCGAAGAGCCGTATCTCGCGCATCATCTGCAGGCGACACGACGCGCGTGGGGTATTGACCAGGTTGAAGTGCGCGATATTGGTGCGGAAGCCAACCTGACTCTGGAAAGCCTGCGCGCCAACGCACCAACGATCGACAACGTGCGACTCTGGGATCGCGAGCCCCTGCTGCGAACGTTCAGTCAGATTCAGGAGATTCGCACGTATTACGACTTTGTGTCGGTGGACGACGACCGGTATTGGATTGACGGACGCTACCGTCAGGTGTTGTTGGCACCACGCGAGCTCAATACGGAAAATTTGCCAACGCGAACGTTCATCAATGAGCATCTGACGTTTACCCACGGCATGGGTTTGACACTCAGCCCGGTGAATCAGGTCACTACGGAAGGGTTGCCGGTGTTGTTTGTGAAGGATCTCCCTCCCTCCACAACCGGATCGCTCCGGGTGACCCGTCCGCAGATCTACTTTGGCGAACTCACCAATCAATTTGTGTTCGTGAATACGCTGCAGAAGGAGTTCGACTATCCGGCCGGCGATCAGAATATCTATCGCACGTACGATGGCACAGGCGGTGTCCCGGTAGGTGGTTTGCTGCGGCGATTGATTTTCGCCGCCCAGTTCGGTCAGTCCAAGATTCTGCTGTCGGGTGATATCGGTGCCGACAGCCGCATTCTCTACAACCGCAACATCGTCGAGCGCGCGCAGAAGGCATTTCCCTTTCTCAAGTTCGATCGCGATCCGTATATGGTGATTGCCGAGAACGGCTCGCTGCAGTGGATTCTCGATGCCTATACGGTGTCGGGCCGCTATCCGTACGCCTATCGCGCTGCCGACGGCATCACGTACATGCGCAACAGCGTCAAGATCATCATCGACGCGCACGATGGCACGGTGACGCCCTACGTGTCGGACACGAGCGATCCGCTCATCATCACGTGGGCCAAAATCTTTCCGGGCGTGTTTCAGCCGTTGGACAAGATGCCGCCGGCGATGCGCGCGCACCTGCGCTATCCGGATGACCTGTTTCGTGCACAAACCGCGCGCTATGTCACGTATCACATGAACACTCCCGCCACGTTCTACAATCGCGAGGACGAGTGGCAGATTCCGGTGGTGACGCGCGGCGACCAGGCAGTGCCATTCATGCGGCACATCGTGATGCGCCTGCCCGACGAAAAGGACGCGGAGTTCATTTACATGGCGCCGTTCACCCCCCGTGGAAAGGACAATCTGGCCGCGTGGATGGTGGCGCGAAACGATGGTGCGAGCTACGGCAAGCTGCGGGTATATCGGTTCCCGCGACAGAGTCTTGTGTTCGGCCCGCGCCAGATCGAGAATCGCATCAATCAGGATACCGATATTTCACAACAGGTGTCGCTGTGGGATCAGCGCGGTTCGCAGGTGATTCGCGGCGATCTGCTGGTGATTCCGATCGACAAAGCCTTGTTGTATGTGCAGCCGATGTACCTGCAGGCCGAGGGCGGTCAGATCCCGGAACTCAAGCGTGTGGTGGTGGCCTATCAGAATCAGGTGATCATGCGCGAGACATTGGATGCCGCGCTGTCTGCCATGTTCGGAGGGCAGGTGAATTCGCGACAACCAACGGTAATCGCTGCGGCCGACAGCGCGGCAGTTCCAAGGGTGCCGTCCGCAACTGGTGTGGTGGATGCGGCCACGCGAACCACGATCGCCGACGCACAGCGCCGGTATGAAGCGGCCATCGACGCGCAACGCAAGGGCGACTGGGCGCGCTACGGTGAGGAGATTCGACAGCTTGGCGTGTTGTTGGAGCGATTGGGCGCCCGACCGGAGTAGCATGACGGATTTCATCCCGAACTTGACCATGCTGCCGACCCCTCAACGAACGCTCTGGCGGGAGCTTGAGGCGACCCCGGAAGCGTTCACGCTTTACGGGGGAACTGCGCTTTCCCTGCGCTTGGGGCATCGTGTGTCAGTCGATTTCGATTTCTTCTCCAACGCGCCGTTCAACCCGGGTGAGTTGGCGCTCGCAGTGCCCTACCTCAGGGATGTTGAACAGGTGCAGGTGGCTCCGAACACCCTCACTTGCCGCGTTGATCGCGGCGGGCCGGTGCTCGTGTCGTTCTTCGGAGCACTCGGCCTGGGACAAGTGGCGGCGCACGAGGTGGTTCGGGGGATGCCGCTGCGTGTCGCGTCGCTCCTCGACATCGCCGGCACCAAGGCGGCGGTCGTCCAGAGACGGGCGGAGGAGAAGGACTATCTCGACCTTGACGCACTCCTGCAGCACGGTATTGATCTGCCCACGGCTTTGGGTGCGGGCACGGTGGTGTATGGACGCGGCTTCAATCCGCTCATCACGCTGAAAGCGCTTAGCTACTTTGACGACGTGCCCGCGCTGCCAGCCGCCGTGAAAGCACGACTTCGTGCGGCAGTCGCTGCGGTCGATGTGGTTCAGCTACCAGTCCTCACACCCTACATATGGCGCCCCGCCGATCGCGGAGCATCAGAGTGAAGCCGTTGCCGATGACCCCGGCATTGCTGGCTGTCGCAAAGCGGGTGGTCTGGTTCAAGGAAGCAGAGGAGGCGCTGTCAGCACCAGCGCATTTCCTTTCGCATGTGATGACCTACGGAACACCCGAGGACTTGGGCGCCCTGCACTCCGTCGTCGACGCGACCGACTTTCGGCATGCCCTTGAGCAGGCTCCTCCCGGAGTGTTCGATGTGCGTTCCTGGGCCTACTGGAATCTACGATGCGGATTGTCACCTGCTCTGCCAATGCCGGTGCGGCGCGGCGTCCATCCGAATTCGACAAATGCGGTGGCGAGTTAACCATAGCGACCCCGTTTGTGTGGCCGGTGATTCAGGAATACGCATAGCTTTCGCTCGAGCCCATCCAGATCGATATCCCGCTCAAGGACGCACTGCCGTTGGAGAACAATCGCGTCGCAGTGCCCAGCGTGTTCACGGTCGCCGTTGGGACGGAAGAGGCAGTGCGACAGAACGCGGCCATCCGTTTGCTGGGTCTCCAGCACCACCAGCCAGGACAAGCGTGGGCCCGACGCCGGAGGCGCTCAAGCCGTAAGCGCCACGGGCAAGGGCTATCGCGCCAGGTCAGGCACGACGCTCAGAAATGCGTCGGCGGGCCCCAGCAGGATGCCAGGCACGAAACCAAGCAGCAACAGGAGCAGCAGCAACGCCACGGCCACCACGCGCTCGCGCGGATACAGGTCGGGAGCCAAGGACGCTGTTGTGCGTCCCAGAAACGTTTTCGAGAAAGCAGTCAGCGTGGCCACGGCCAGCATGGCACTCGACAAAATGACAACCACGGTGCCTGTCGGGCTCTCCATCCAGAGCGTATGCAACAGCAGGTCGTCGGCGACAAAACCGGCCATGCCCGGCAAACCAACACCGGCGCCGCCAAACAATACGAACGCCGCTGCCAGTTTCGGAAACGCGCCCACGCGCCCGCCCGGGCCGCTGAATGTCACGGGGCCTACGCGCTCTTCCAGTGAGGTGATCATCATGCCGAGTCCGACCAACGCCAGACCCATGGTCACCGCCACCAGCAGGGCAGCGGCGAAATTGCCGATGCTGGCCGCGCCCAGCGCGGCGAACAACATGCCGCCGTGCATCGTGGTGGTCCCGCGGTAGAATCCACGCAGGTCTTTCTGCACAAGTGTCATCAGCGCCGCGAGGATGGTAGCGAGCGCACCATAGCGCACCAAGGCCGGTGCGGCCGCGATGGCGGCCGCATGATGATCGACAAACCGCAAATGGACAAACACCAGCGCCACGGTCGTCGCCAGTTGCTGCGCCTGCACCACCGGCGCGCGATCACACAGGCTCGACACGCCCATGTGCAGCGGCATCACGCCAGCCCGCATCGCGACAGCCAGACACGACAATCCGAAGGCCAGCGTGAGCTGATCCTGTTGGATGGCCACCGCGATCATGACCGCGATGCCCGACGACGCCGCGAGCATAGCCGCGCCAGTTCGACTGTTTTCGCGCGCGCTCCCGGCATGAATCAGCGCACCGATCGCTACGGCGGCGTAGGCCACCGCACCATTGGACGTCAGCAGGGTGACGACGAGTGTCGCGATCAAACTGGGCAGGTGCCAGCGACGGTGCAGCGGCTCCGCCACCGCGGGCGCGACCACCAGCAACAGGCAGAACGCCAGCGTTTCCCATGGCGCCGAGAAGACGGTGCTCTCGCTCATCATGCGTCGGATCGATCGAGCGATACCAAACCGCGAAGTCGGCGATCCATGCGGTCGACGGCCCGCGCGAGCGACATCACGGGCGCGAACGCGGCGTCGATTCGATCATCGAGTCGAAGTCGATGCAGTGACCCGGAATACACCCGGGCGGCCAACGCCGGAGACCAGCGCTCAAGTCGGTTCGGTGCGCGATGTGCATGTCCCAACCGGTGACTGTCATGAATCATGTTGGGCGCTTTGAGAAACTGCCCAAGACGCAGGAGCGCATGACACACCAGATGCGTCAGCGCAAGCGTCGTCCAGCCCAGACAGATTTCCGCGAGAATCAGCCCCACTTGCGCCAGCGTCGCGTGGGCGAGCGCACCCTTCGCATCGGTATGCACACGGACAACGGCGGCGGCATACACGGCCGTGGAAAGCCCCACCATCATGCCGATCACGCGCGCCACGAGCGATACCTCGAGCAAGGGCCACACGCGGAGCAGCAGAAACAGACCGGCGTGAATCGACACCGCACCGTAGAACAATGCGCTGGACGGTGTCGGTCCCTCCATCGCGCGAGGCAGCCACCCGGAGAACGGTAGCTGCGCCGACTTGCCCATCGCCGACACGAGAAACAGCAGCGCAATCAGGGTGGCTTGCGCCGTCGGCAACGCCGCAGCGTTCGCGAACGCCGAGAATCGCGCAGAGCCCAGCAGCTCAAACGTCATGACAGTGGCGATCAGCAGACCAGCGTCTGACAACCGATACGTGGCGAACGCGCGAACCGACGAACGCACTGGCTCGGCGCGTTCGTGGAAGAATCCAATGAAGAACGCCGACGAAATACCGATCAGCTCCCATCCCGCGAAGAAGAGCTCCAGCGCGCCGGCGAGGGCGACGAGCTGCGTACCGGTTGCAAACAGCCCCAGCAGCGTGAAGAAACGATTGAAGCCGGGTTCCTTGTGGAGATACGTGCGGGAGAAGCGGGCGACGAGCGCCGTGAGGATGGCGGCGAAGAGCGAGATCGTCACCGAGATGTTGTCGACGAGCAACACCGCCGGCATCACGAAGTCGCCAATCCGCAGCCAGTCACCCAGCTCGAAGTTGCCGCGAACACGGGCGCCGAACAGGCCGAGAAAGCCGCCGAGCACCGTGAGGCTGCCGAGGACCGACCCGACGAGCCCGGCGCCGATGATGCGTGCCACCCGGGACTCCGACGGGGCTCGCTCACGCAGCAACGTGAGCACACCAACCAACGCCACACCTGCCAGCGGCGCCAGAACGGTGAGCGCGAGGGCGATCCAGATAAGGGAGTTCATACGGTCTCCCCTCCCCGAATCGCCCGCTCACCCGTGTGCCCGGGGCCAACCGCCGATTCCGGCAGCGCGCTGCGCACCAATGCCGGCGGCAGATGCAGACGCGAGCGCATGTGCCATTCGGGCGAACGTTCAACCACCGGCAGCAGCACCGGCGATGCTTCGTACGGCACAAACGTTCCACGCTCAAATACCGCCATCGCCCCGGTATCCGGATGCACCGACACGAGCTGCACCCACTCATTCACCACCAGCTCTGCCACCTCTGCTTGTCGTCCGGCAACCGTGAGCAGCGCTTCGGGCGTGGCGTCCACGACGAGCAGCAGTCTCATGGGCTCGTGAATCTCGACCATCTGCAACGGGAGCCCGGTACGGAGGTCGCTCTGGTGTCCGTTCATCACGCCGATCAATCCGGTCACGTTGTGCGGCAGTTTTGTGCCGCACCCAAACGTCTCGTTGTCGACTGCAGAGAAGTAGTACTCGAGACTGATCCCGGCGCCAACCGGACCCACCGCCGCGAGAATACGCTCAAGAATTCGCTCGTCCGTATCAATGGTGGGATCGTAACTCACCAGGAATGAGCGGCGGTCGAGGTGCAGGCCGCGCGTCCACACGCGACGACCCACAATGCAGATGGAATTGGTGCAATGCCCGTATTCCGGCCGCGGTTGCGCCAGATGTGATGCCCGCGCCTCGACATGTCGCAAGGCCTCGTCCGGCGTGAGGGTCAGTGGCGCGTCATGAAAGCGGCGGCTCCGCTCGAGCGCATCCTCGCGGCGGGCCCGTTCGAGCGCGTCATAGGCCTCCTCGAATCGCGCGGTCAGTGCTGTCGGCAGTCGTTCGAGGTCGTAGTAGCGCACGCTGTCGTCGGACGTGTCGTGGAGTGCGCCCACGAACCATGTGTCGGCGGGGATCGTGATGCCGCGCTTGCGAACGCCCTCGCGCACATCCGGGCGATTGGCCATGTCAGCGAACAGGCGCGCATTGGCGCCGCCGCGTCGTCCGCCGCAGGCACCGCAATCGTGTGCAGACTCGTGCGGGTTGTTGAGGCTCGTCGAACCGTGGCCGAGAAAGACGATGATCGGCGCGAAGTCGCGCACCAGTCCAAGATTGGTGAGCGATGCAGTAACGCGATCGACCGTCTCCTCCAGAGAGAAGCCCACTGGCTTCCGGCCGTCGATGAGTGCGGCATCTTCGACACGAAGCGTGGAAAGCCGTGTGGCCGGTCGTGGCGCCAGTCCGGCCGCCACACGGTTGCCGAAGCGGCTCGAGCTGCGTGGTGCGAGGACGCGCGCGAGTGTCGTCACCGCGGACAGCGGGCCGATGGCAAACGACATGCCCAACCCGCCGCTCAGCGTACGCGACGCGGCGACCGCGCGGCGTTCGACCGCAAGCCATCGCTCCCGCCAACGTTGACTGAAGAGGTGACGACCGAGATCGGTGTACACCGGTTGTTCGTGGACTTCGTGGCCTGGGGTCACCGCGACGGGGCAGTGCGCCGCCGGCTCTCGGTCGTACAGTCCCTGGAAATCGATCGCGACGCCGAAAAATCCGGCCATGCCGAATGTGATGTAGCTCGGGTGCTGCTCTTCGAGCGCACGCCGGATCGATTCCTCGCGCTCGTCAATGCAGAAGACGAACTGGGCCCGCGGGCGTTCGCGCACCGTATCGTCCGGTAACGCGCGCCGCGCTGCGAGCGCATCAAGAATGCCGCACCGATACGTTCGCTCGTACGCGTCATGAAACAACCGTCGGCGCGTTGGCGGCGCGCAGGCCACACATTCGCGCCACATGCCGACCAGTGTTTCGTCCTCCAGGTCGCGCACCGCCAGCGGCGTCAGGCCAGTCGTGTGCGCGAGTCCCCACAAAATGGACGCGTCCAGGATGGCGGCACGCGGTAGCATCGTCGGCATCCGCTCGCGCAACACGGACCAGTCGCTTGATACGCCCGCAGCCCGACAGGAGCGCGTGATCGCATGCCGCTCAAGCAACAGTCGCACCGCAAGGAACTCGACGAGAGTCACCGGCGGGCCATCTGGATTGTCCTCGGGGTGACGTTCCGCTCGCGAAAACATGCCGCACCATCCGGGCAGCGCCAATGCCGTCGCCAGCAGGAATGGCTCGACGTCGTCGCCACACACGCCGAGCGCGTCCAGTGAGGCGCGAATGACCGCATCCGCGCTCAGCGATCCCTCAAACGCCGCGCGCATGTCTGCTTCCGCGCCGCGGCAATCGCGAGGCGCCGACGCGCCGTTACGGTACATCGCCGCCACGGCGCGCAGAAATCCTTGCGCCCGCCCGGGCAGGACCACATGCGCCTGACCTTGATCGAGGAACCCGGACCCCAATCGAATGAGTTCTCCGTGCACCGCGGTATCCGTGTCGGTGGCGCCGAGTGCCACCAGCACATCCCGATGTCGCCGGACCCGGCGTGTATCGGGCAGCGTCAACGCCGGACCGCGGGCCGTGCGTGCAACACATGCGACCCACAGCGCGAGGTCTCGACATTCGCGCGCGGTATCAGCCCCAATTGCAAACTCAAGGCCAGCGGCATCGTCGGTATCACTGTCCGTGACCATCAACTGGTGCCACAGGTCGGCGCGGCTGAGCCCACTGAGGATCTGCTGGTCGGCACGATCAGACAACGCGCGATTGATCACCCATCGCACGTCGACATCGGCGATGCGTCCCGTCGCCAGCGCCGCTCGGAATTCGCGCAGCGTGAGGTAGGGGTGTGCGCCAAGGGCATCCGCGCCGGCCTGCACACCAACATGAAAGGGCAGGTGTTGAAATGCGTGCAGCGTGTTGTGGTGAATGAACACGCCGATCGGCCCCTGATCGGGAAGGATGCCGCGTGACGTGGCCAGTGCCCGCTCAACCGGGTCGTTCGAAGGCGCATGATGAGCAGTCGACGACATGTCAGTGACCGCGTCCGCCCGTTACATCGGTCAGATCGATCCCCAGCACGGTCACCGTAATATTGCGATGGTGGGCGTCCTCGATGAATGTCGCGAGCACATCCTTCACATCGTGATCGACATACTCATCGGCGCCGTCAATCACCACCACCTCACCATCATCGACGTCGTCCAGCGTGGAGACGATGCCGGGCTTCGACAGGAACGTGCCGTCGCGGCGAAAGCTTAACTGCCAGATCGAGGCGGCGTCACGCGCGGCCACCACGGCGCGCTTGGTCCCCTTTGGGTGGCCGAACATGGACGGATAGTGATGCATGATGCGCTGGCGGGAAGGCGTGGCGTGCGTAGCGACCGATCAGGCGGCATAATAGTCGCGGGAATCAGATTGTGCATTGACAGAACTACGGATGCGAGCCCAATTCGATCAACCCCATACCGGATGTCCTGCATGCGTGTATACCGCAATCCCATCGCGCCGCTTGCCATGTCGGCGATCGTTGTCGGCGCTCTATCGTTTGTCGCACCCTGCACCGGCAACGCGCAAGCCTCCGCCCGCTCGCTTGCGATCGAAGATTTCTATCGGCTGCGAACGGTTGGTGCCCCGATGATGTCTCCCGATGGCCGATGGGTGGCATATACTGTCAGCACGCGCACCGAATCGACAAACGGCACCGACAGTGAAGTGTGGGTGCTGCCCACGGACCGTTCGGCAGCGGGACGAAGGGCCAGCCCGCAGGGATCAAATGCGATATCGCCATCATGGGACGATGATGGCACCCTGCGCTTTGTAGTGGGCCCGAGGACGCTGCGCGTGAATCCCGCGCGGTCCGAACAGATTGATACCGTAAACGGTACGCCAAACGGCCGTGCCAACGCGCGCCCGATGAGCAGTCCCGACGGCAAGTGGACAGCCACGGTACGCGATGTGAAGCCACCCAAGCAGGCGCGCGTGTTCGCCTCGGAATTCGAGAAGCGACACGACGAGCGGTTCAAGGGCGTGCAATTCGACTGGCTCGATTTCCATCGCGACGGGGCGGCATTCCCCACGCCAAACGTGCGCGATCCTGAGGTAAGTCCGCCGCAAGAGATCTATCTCGCGCCGAACGCGGGGGGCGACGCGCGACCACTCACGGCACTGGGCCTGCGTCCCACCGGCGTGCAATGGAAGCGCGATGGATCCGGACTGCTGTTCAGTGCCGACTCCACCTATCGCAATGAACGCGTGTACGGCCGCACCGACGCCTGGACAGTGTCCACCAGCGGGCAGTTGCGCCGCCTTACGAACAACAACGACTACGACTACAACGGCGCCCAACTCTCACCCGACGGACACTGGGTGCTCTGCACTCGGCAGCTCACTACCGATGTCGTGATCGCCCGGAAACTCGATCACGGTGGCGCCACCGATCTGGTGATCATCCCGGCCGATGGTGGAGCCGAGCGCGTGCTCACTGCGAACTGGGACTACTTGCCGGCCAACGCGGCGTGGAGCCCGGACAGCAAGGCCATCTACTTCACCGGCGGCGTGGGCGGTACGCAGCATCTGTATCGCGTGTCGCTCGATGGCGGGGCGGTGCAGGCCATCACGCAGGGTGAACGTCGGGTGAGTGGTGTCAGCTTCGATCGGGCGTTCACCCGAATGGCGTATCTGGTTGGCCGGTTCGAAGCACCCTCGGAAATCTGGACCGCCAACGCCGATGGATCGAACGAACGGCAAATCACGCAAGTGCACGCGTCATTCCTGAGCACAGTGGCCCTTAGGTCGGCCGAGCGTTTGCGCTTTGCGAGTTCTGATGGCACGCCCATTGAAGGATGGCTCACCGTTCCCGCCGGCTACACCCCAACCGGCGGACCCTATCCGCTGGTAGTGAGCAATCATGGTGGACCGCATAGTGCCATCGAATACAACTTCAACTTCAAGAATCAGTATCTGGCGGCCAACGGGTACTTCGTGCTGGAAGTGAATTTCCGCAGTTCCACGAACTATGGCGAGAAATTCCTGTGGGGTACGTGGGGAGCATGGGGTACACGCGATGGTCAGGACGTAATGGCGGGCATTGACCACGTGCTGGGTCGCTTTGCGATTGACACCCGGCGCGTGGCCACCATCGGTCATTCGTACGGCGGCTTCATGACCAACTGGCTTATCACGCAGTATCCCGAACGATTCGCCGCGGCGATTCCCGGGGCGGGTATCGTGAACTGGACCAGTGACTACGGCAATGCCGACATCCCACGCACGAAGGAAACCGAGTTTTACGGCGCGCCCTGGGACGCCAAGGCACGCGACATCATGATCCGACAATCGCCACTCACCTATGCCAATCGCGCCAAGGCGCCCACCCTGTTCATCAATGGCGAGATCGATCAGCGCGTGCCGTACTCGGAAGCGCAGCAGATGTACGTGGCGCTCAAGAAAAATGGCGTGCCCACGCGGATGATTCAGTACGCCGATCAGCCGCATGCGATTGGCGGATCGTGGAACACTGTGCATCGCATGTTGAACGAGCGTCAGTGGCTGGACAAGTGGCTCAAGCCGGTCACACCATTGCCAACGCCCTGAACGCCTCACGTATCACTTCCCTTCCAACCACCAGAACCATGCGGTCACTCGTTGCGCTCGCCCTGCTCGGTGTTTCCAGTTCGCTGGGCGCCCAGGTCAACTACGATACGGTGCAGGTGCGTGCCGTTCAGCTGTCGCCCGGGGTACACGTGTTGTTCGGGTCGGGGGGCAATATCGGTGTGTCGATTGGCGACAACGGCGTGTTCATCATCGATGACCAGTTCGCCCCACTGACGCCGAAAATTGTTGCCGCCATCCGGACGCTCACCGACAAGCCGGTGAAGTTCGTGGTCAACACCCACTGGCATTTCGATCACACGGGCGGGAACGAGAACTTCGGGAACGCCGGGGTGCTCATCATGGCGCACGACAACGTGCGGAAACGCATGTCCACCGAGCAATTCATGGCGGCCATGAATCGCCGGGAACCGCCGTCACCCAAGGCGGCCTTGCCAGTCGTGACATTCAACGACGGAGTCACGTTCCACATCAATGGCGATTCGGTGATGGTGACGCACGTGGCCCCGGCGCACACCGATGGCGACGCCATCGTGCACTTCCTCAAGGCCAACGTGATTCACATGGGGGATGTGTTCCACAACACCGGCCTTCCGTTTATTGATCTGTCCAGCGGCGGCTCGGTGCATGGCGTGATCAGCGCTGCCGACAAGGTGTACGGCATGAGCAATGCGCAAACCAAAATCGTACCGGGCCACGGCCAGGTGACGGATCGCAATCGGCTCAAGGCCTGGCGTGATGCCATCTACGCCGCACGGGAGCAGGTGCAACGGGAGGTGCGAGCCGGAAAGACCATTGAGCAAGTGCTCGCGCTCAAGCTCACGGCCGCCTATGAGAAAGAGTGGCCGGGAGGCCACGAGCGCTTCGTGCGCGCGCTTTTCGAGGAATTGTCTCGCCGTTGAGTCACGTGTTATCGGGCACCACGGCCGTGGCTTCGATCTCCACCAGCGCTCCCAACTCGATAAGGGCGCACACCTGCACTGCCGACATCGTGGGAAAGTGGCGACCCATCACCTCGCGGTAGGCCTCGCCGAGCGCTTTCGCACTCGCCACGTAGGCATCGCGGTCCACCACGTACCACGTGAGTCGCACCAAATGTTCGGGTTGCGCGCCATCGCAGGCCAGCACGTCTACGATGTTGCGTAACGCTTGCCGCGCCTGCGCCACCAACTCGCTGCTTACCAATTGCCCGCTGGCGTCCCAGCCAATCTGGCCGGCCACGTGCACTTGTCGGCCGCGCGCTGAAATGCCGTTCGCGTATCCGCGCGGGCGCGGCCATCCATCGGGTTGCAGCGTGCGATGAATCACGCGGTCTCCTTTAGCCGGAATCGTTGCAGCTTACCGGTATCGGTTTTGGGAAGCGACGCCACGAACTCCACGTGACGGGGATACTTGTACGGGGCAATCGTGGCTTTCACATGATCCTGCAGCGCTCCCACCAGCGCGATGCTG